>NZ_JBFTMK010000010.1:0-30158 GCF_056396965.1 Pseudomonas sp. 05N434 | reverse complement strand
GGCCCAATCGCCCACCAAAGGTGAAAATCAGCACCGCTACTGCCGCAAAGGACAACCAGAAACCCGGTTGCAGGCTTGCCAGCGGGTCCAGCAGCAAAACACCGTCAAGCGCCAGCAACAGCGGCCACCAGGCGCCGAGGTGACGAAACCGTAGCCGCCACAACAACAGCAGACCAATCATCAGGCAGGCCCGACGCACCGGCACCTCGAAACCGGCCAGCAGCCCATAACCGAGCGCCGCCGCGAACGCCAGCCCACACGCCCATGGCAGCCACGGCAAGCGCCTAGGCCATAAGCCATAGCGCGCCAGCCCGGCGATCAGCAGATACACCAGCCCCGCCAGCAAACCAATGTGTTGCCCGGAAATCACCAACAGATGCACGGTGCCGGTGTCTTGCAGCACCTGCCAGTCCTCACGGCTCAGCCCGGCGCCGTCCCCCAGCACCAACGCCGTCAGCGCTCCCGTTCGCCCGTGCGCATCCACGGCCTGCAAACGCTGACGAATGCCGTCGCGCCAGGCCCACTGCGCTTGCCCCAGTCGCTGACCGTCCTTGACGGTCCCAGTGGCGCCAATACGTTGGGCCAGCAACCAGGCGTCGTAATCAAAACCATGAGGGTTGAGCAGCCCGGCAGGACGCTTCAATTTGACTGCCAGCCGCCACCGCTCGCCACTGTTGACGGGCGGCCCGCCATACCAGGCCAGACGCAGGTGCCGGGGCAGTTGGGTGCGACGCGACTGACTGTCTGTCAGTTCGAAACGCACTACACCCTCGGCCTGCTGCGGCAACCCGGTAACCCGGCCTTCGACCCAGCGAGTCTCGCCATCGAGCTTCAGCGCCAGGCGATCATCCAGCGCCCACTGCGCATTCGCACACGCCCAACTGAAGCCAAACAACCAAAATGCCAGTGGAAAGGTTCGAAACGGCAGCAACATCAAACCCACTACCGGCAACAACAGCCACAACCCTGCCGGCGGCAGTGCCGGCAAAAAACGCAGGGCCAGCAGACCCAACGCCAGCGCCATCATCCCTGTGCGCATAAGCCCGTCCTTGAGAGTCCCCTCCCTAGGCTTAGCCGTCGCGCCGCACAGGCGTCGTTAACAATTGTCACAAAGTCTGAATGGGCGGTTCGTAGAATCCAGACATACTTGCCGCCTTAACCGACCGAGAAGCCTTATGCCCCGGCGCTTATTCAAACGCTACATGCCAGACCCGACCAGCATCAGGGAACACAAATCCTTACGCTTTCTTGGCACCCTGCTGCATGACCCGAACCTCTGGCACCTCAATCGTCATTCCGTCGCGCGGGCCATGGCCGTCGGCCTGTTCGCGGCGTTCCTGCCCATCCCGTTGCAAATGCTGTTGGCGGCCATCCTCGCCATCGTAGTGCGCGGCAACATGCCGATAGCGGTCAGCCTGGTCTGGCTGACCAACCCGATCACCATGCCGGCGGTGTTCTTCTGCACCTACCAGACCGGCGCCTGGTTGATGGACGTCCCCGCCAGGAGCTTGCCGGACGAGTTGACCTGGGCATGGATCAGCGGCGAGCTCTCGACTTTGTGGCAACCGTTTTTACTGGGCTCGGTGGTAACGGGGCTGGTGCTTGGGGCGTTGGCTTATTGTCTGGTGATGATGTATTGGCGCTGGTGGGTGAGTCGGCAGTGGGCACGGCGTAAGCGCAGCCGGATGCAGGAATGAAAAACGGCCTCCACTTGGGAGGCCGTTTCTTTTTGCGGTGTTTGCCCGCGAAGGCCGTGACACGGTCTTGATCAGGTACGCATCCCGCGYCCRCTSACCAGCARCCGCGCRCAACCGATGTACAGCACRACRGTYGCTACCAGCATGAARGYAATSGCSAYGCTGATCTTGATGTCCGACACGCCAAGAATGCCGTAACGGAAGGCGTTGACCATGTGCAGCACCGGGTTGGCCAGCGAAACGGTCTGCCAGAACGGTGGCAACAAGCTGATCGAGTAGAACACCCCGCCCAGGTACGTCAGCGGTGTCAGCACGAAGGTCGGGATGATCGAGATGTCATCGAAATTGCGTGCAAATACCGCGTTGATGAAACCCAGCAACGAGAAGATCGTCGCCGTCAGCAGCACCACCAGAACGGTCACGCCCAGGTGATGCACCTGTAGCGTGGTGAAGAACAGCGACAGCAGCGTCACGATGAGCCCGACCATCAACCCGCGCAGCACGCCGCCCAGGGTGTAGCCGATCAGAATCGTATGGGGCGACACCGGCGACACCATCAGTTCTTCGATGGAGCGCTGGAACTTGCTGCCAAAGAAACTCGACACCACGTTGCCATAGGAGTTGGTGATCACCGACATCATGATCAGCCCCGGCACGATGTACTCCATGTACGTGAAGCCACCCATGCCGCCGATCTGCCGACCGATCAGATTGCCGAAGATCACAAAGTACAGAACCATGGTGATGGCTGGCGGCAGCAAAGTCTGCGGCCAGATCCGGGTGAAGCGCTTGACCTCACGGTAAACGATGGTATTGAGGGCGACGAGGTTGGGTTGCAGCTCGGAACTCATACCGCCACCTTCGACAGATTTTTCTCCACCAGGGACACGAACAACTCCTCAAGGCGATTGGTTTTGTTACGCAGGCTCAACACTTCGATGTTCTGCTGCGCCAACTGGGTGAACAGCGCGGTAATGCCCATGGCCTTGTCGACCTGGACTTCCAGGGTATGACTGTCGATCAGTTTGGCCGGGTAACCAAGCAACTGCGGCGCCACTTGCAAGGTGTTCTTCAGGTCCAGCAGGAACGTCTCGACATGCAGTTGGCTGAGCAACTGCTTCATGCTGGTGTTCTCGACAATGGTGCCGTGGTCGATGATGCCGATGTTGCGGCACAACTGCTCAGCCTCCTCCAGGTAGTGGGTGGTGAGGATGATGGTGATGCCTTTCTTGTTCAGTTCAGTGAGGAAGGTCCACATCGAGCGACGCAATTCGATGTCCACCCCCGCCGTCGGTTCGTCGAGGATCAGCAGGCGTGGCTCGTGAACCAGCGCCCGGGCGATCATCAGTCGGCGCTTCATGCCGCCGGACAGGGAGCGCGACGGCACATCGCGCTTGTCCCACAACCCCAGTTGGGTCAGGTACTGCTCGGCGCGTTCCTTGGCGATTCTCGCCGGGATGCCGTAGTAACCGGCCTGGGTCACGACGATGTCGAAGGTCTTTTCGAACTGGTTGAAGTTGAACTCCTGGGGCACCACACCAATGCAGCGCTTGAGCGCCGCTGGTTCCTTGTCCAGGTCGTGACCGAACACATTCACCGTGCCGCTGGTTTTGTTTACCAAGGTCGAGATAATGCCGATGGTCGTGGATTTGCCGGCGCCATTCGGGCCGAGCAAAGCGAAAAAGTCACCTTCGGCGACGTCCAGATCGATACCACTCAAGGCCTGGAAACCGTTGCCGTAGGTTTTGGTTAGCTGCCGGATGGACAGAGCGGAACTCATATCGGATTTACGCACCAGGAAGGGAAGAAAGGAATAAATAAGGGCGGGCGGCGAGCAATGCAACCGCGGCGCATGAGCGCAATGGTGCTTGTCGCCGCCACACAAGTACAGTCACGCGTGTTGATAGTGAGTATTAAGTCAACGCGGTCATGACGGCTTTGCGATAGGCCGGACGCTGTTTCAACCGTGCGTACCAGGCTTCTAGATGTGGCAGCGGCGCGCGCTCGATCGGCATCTCGAACCAGGCATAAATGAAGCTGCCCAAGGGAATGTCGCCCATGCCGATCTCATCGCCCGACAGGTATGGCTTAACCGCCAGCGCTTGATCGGCCATCGACAGCAGATCGTCGCACTCCTTGATCGCAGCCTTGATGGCCGGCCAGTCCTGCTGCTCTTGCGGGGTGCGCAACACGCCCCAGAACACCGTGCGAAACGGCGCGGCAAAACTTGAGGTGGTCCAGTCCATCCACTTTTCGGCCGAGGCACGGGCTTGCAGGTCCGTCGGATACCAGGCAGTGCCGCTGGCATGGCGAGCCACCAGGTAACGCACGATGGTGTTGGATTCCCACAGCACGAAGCCGTCGTCTTCGATCACCGGCACGCGACCGTTGGGATTCATCGCCCGGTACTCAGGCGTGTCGACCACGCCAAAGGCACCGCCGGCGTCGATGGCTTCATAGGCCAGGCCCAGCTCTTCGGCGGCCCACAACGGTTTTCTGACATTCGACGAATTTTTCCGACCCCAGATTTTCAGCATGACCGCCCCTTGTTGGATGAATGCGCAGGCAGCATACGCCGGATCAGGCGCGACTCAAATCGCTCTGCATGTCACCCAGTTGCAGCGGCAGCCGCTCGCCGAACAAATGCGGATAGCACTTTTCCAGGTGCTCGAAAAAAAACGCTTCAGGCACATCGGTGAACTGGCCGTGATCGACCAGGTATTCCATCAGTTGCTCGCCGTCACGGTTGAAGGGATGGAACACACTGTCGTTGATCCCGTCGAACTCCAGCGGCGCGACATTGAACAACTCGCAGAGTTGTTGATTGAAAGCCGGCGTGGCTTTAACCCAATGGTCGTCCAGATACAGCTCGGTGTAGCCGTGCATGGCGAACACATCGCTCTTGAGCAGTTCGAGCAGGCGCGGCGTCGACAGGTGATTGCGCACATCCGCCAGACCGATACGCGCCGGGATCCCGCAATGCCGAGCGCAACCTGCCAGCAGCGTGGCTTTGGGCACGCAATAACTCTCCCCGGCCGCCAGCGCATAGCTGCCGCGCAAGGTCTGCGGATCACGGCTGAAGGTGTAGGGGTTGTAGCGCACGGCCTCGCGCACGGCGTAATAGAGATTGATCGCCTGCTCCTGCGGATCGCGCCCGGCGCCACGATGTTTTTCGGCGAACTCCACCACCGAGGGATGGTCACTGTCGATGAAGCGGCCGGGGCTCAGATACGCGTGCATGGGAGCTATCTCCTGGGGGAAGCCACGAGTCTAGCGACACCTTCAGCACAGAGATAACGACGTTTCGGCCAAATATCAGCGCTTGCCCGCCCTGTTGACGAGCCCTCCATCGAAATAACTGACGAAGTCCGGCCGTTTCGTCCTACAAGCTCAACCCGATCGCTCCGACCACCCACTTTTATGGATGCCGTCTAAGCTCTGAGAGTGGTTTTGCCCCTGGCTTCAGGAGAATTAATTATGCTGCTGTTGTGGATACTGGTTCTGGTGGTCGGGATTGCCTGGCTGGCACATCGCCGCACCGCGCCTCTGCCCGCTTTGGGCATCATCGCTGTCTATCTGCTGGCGATGGGCATCTTCAGACATGCGAGCCATGCCCCCGTCTGGCTGCTGCTGATTTTCTGGGTGTTGCTCGCGGCCGTGGCCGCCCCCCTGTTGCTGCCGGACCTGCGCCGAAAACTGTTCACGGCGCCCATATTCAACTGGTTTCAAAAAAACCTGCCGCCCATGTCGCAAACCGAGCGTGAAGCCATTGAAGCCGGCACGGTCTGGTGGGATGGCGAGCTGTTCAGCGGTCGTCCGGACTGGAACAAGCTGCTGGCCTATCCAAAAGCGCAGCTGAGCGAAGAGGAACAGGCGTTTATCGATGGCCCGACCGAAGAGCTCTGCGCCATGGTCAGCGATTGGCAGATCGGCCAGTTGATGGATCTGCCGCCCAAGGCCTGGGATCACATCAAGCAGCATGGCTTTTTTGCCCTGATCATTCCCAAGGAGTACGGCGGCAAAGGCTTCTCGGCTTATGCGCACTCCCAGATCGCGATGAAACTGGCGACCCGCAGCGGTGACCTGGCCTCCACCGTCATGGTGCCCAACTCCCTCGGCCCGGCGGAACTGCTGCTGCACTACGGCACCGACGAACAACGCAATCATTACCTGCCACGGCTGGCCCGCGGCGACGATATCCCCTGCTTTGCCCTGACAGGCCCGATGGCCGGTTCCAACGTCGGGGGCATGACCGACACCGGGGTGATTTGCAAAGGTGAATGGGAAGGCCAGGAAACCCTTGGCTTGCGCCTGAACTGGGAAAAACGCTACATCACCCTCGGTCCGGTGGCGACCTTGATCGGCCTGGCCTTCAAGGCCTATGACCCGGACCATCTATTGGGTGACAAAGTCGACCTGGGGATCAGTCTCGCATTGATTCCAACCCAGACACCCGGTGTAGACATCGGTCGCCGTCACTTGCCGCTGGGCGCCGCCTTCATGAACGGCCCGAACGCCGGCAAGGATGTGTTCATACCGCTGGAGATCGGCGGCAGTACCTGGCTGATGGACAGCGCGCGGATGCTCACCGCCAACGCCGTCGACCTCGGCGAAAAGCCGTCGGTGCCCTCCGCCATCATCAAATACCACCTCTCCGAACGCGGTCGCGAATGCATCAGTCACGCCATGGATGTTCACGGCGGCAAGGCCATCATCATGGGCCCGAACAACTATCTCGCGCGTAGCTGGCAAGGTGCGCCCATTTCCGTCACGGTCGAAGGTGCGAACATCCTGACACGCAACCTGATGATCTTCGGCCAGGGCGCTATTCGCTGCCATCCGTTCGTGCTCAAGGAAATGGYCCTTGTCCACCGCGAAGACAAACAACAGGCGTTGATCGAATTCGACGCCCTGCTGCTCAATCACATTGGTTTTGCCGTGAGCAACGCCGGCAGCACCCTGGTGCTGAACCTTGGCTTCGGACATTTCGAACACATGCCCGGGGACAAGCTCAGCCAACGCTACGTGCGCGCCCTCAACCGTCAGGCCGCGGCATTTGCCATGCTTGCAGACCAGTGCATGATGCTGCTGGGCGGCGACCTGAAACGCCGCGAACGCTTGTCCGCACGTCTGGGCGATGTGCTCAGCTACCTGTATCTGGCCTCCGCCGCGCTCAAGCGATATCACGATCTCGATTCGCCAGAGCATATGCGTCCGTTGTTCGCCTGGGCGATGGAAGAGAGCCTCGGCCAGTCCGAGCGTGCGCTGGACGAACTGCTGACCAACTTTCCGAACAAGGTACTCGGCTGCTTGCTGCGGGTACTGGTGTTCCCGTTCGGTCGCCGGCACAGAGGCCCGTCGGACAGACTGGCGGCCAAAGTCGCCGCAGTCCTCGGCCGCGCCAAGGGCGACCCGACCCTTGAGGAGTTATTGGCGGGCTGCTATCGCCCGCAATCGACAGAGGATCCGGTCGGCGCCTTGCAGCACGCCTGCGACTTGCTGAACGCCGCCAAACCGCTACAGAAAAAACTCAACACGGCGCTGAGAAGTCGCCAGGTCAAACCCTCTGTCGGGGAGTCGGTCATCGATGCCGCACTGGAGGCTGGCGTCTTGCAACCAGTTGAAGCGGAGACCTTGCGTGAGGTGGAGGTGGCGCGGCGCAAGGTGATCGACGTCGATGATTTCGATAAAGAGGTGCTGGTGCTGGGCAAGGGCAAGGTCCGCTAATCCAGAGGACCGTGTGTCGCCTTACCATCATGGGGCGCTTTACCCTGTGAAAAAGGGGCGCGGGAGCTTTATACTCCTGCGCCCGTTTTGCTCTTGAGGACTTATCTCGTGTCCAATGTCGTTGCCGATCATCTCGTCTTGCTCGACCACCTGCGCAGTATCCTGGTCGCCGTAGGTGAGGCCGAACAGGTTCCCGAAGAAAGCCATGCCTTGTTCCTGGAGCGCTTCGACGAACTGCGTGCGTTGCTGCCGGTCGACCCGATCGAAAGCCAATACCTGGGCCAGGACATCCTGTGCCAGATCATCACCCGCTACCCACAAATCGCCCACCTGGTGCCGCGCGATCTGCTGTGGTACTTCGCCGGTGACTGCCTGCACTACATGCCCGATGATGAAATCGACCTGTACCAGGCGCTGGAAGAACGTCGCTTCGAAGCCGAACAGAACGATGAACCGTTCGACTGGAATCAGGAAAAACAGCTGCTGGCGATGTCGAATCAGGACAGCAAGCACTGATCTCCAATCAGTAACGCAAAAGGCCCGCATGGTTAATCATGCGGGCCTTTTTTGTTGGCCGGGTAAAGATCAAAACAACCCATCACTCTCCGGCAACTCATACGCTGCCGCGCCCTTGCCCATCGCGCTTGGCTTGCCCGGATTGCTCAAGGTCGGCTCCTTCTCCAGGCATTCCACCAGATAGTCGATGAACACCCGTAACTTGGGCGGCAGATAGCGGGTGGGCGAATGCAGCAGCCAGGCGCCTCCGTGGTAGGACGCCAGAAAGGTCCAGTCCGGTAATACCTGCACAATCAGCCCCTGTTCCAGTGCATAACGGGCGGTGAAGTACGGCAGGCTACCGATCCCGATGTGTTGCAATACCGCGCCCAATCGCACGCCCGTGTGATTGGCGGCGTAACGTCCGCGCACGCCGACGGTCACGGCTTTACTGCCTTTCTTGAACTTCCAGCGCGCATCGCTCGGGGTTTCGCCCAGATAGATGCAGCTGTGATTGAGCAAGTCGTGGGGATGAGTCGGTGTGCCGTGCTCGGCCAGGTATTGCGGCGTGGCGCAGAGCAAATGGTCGATGGTCAGCAATTGGCGCCCCACCAGCCCCGCAGGGGGCCGATCGGTAATACGGATGGCCAGGTCGACGTTGTCATCGATCAAATCCACCTGGCGGTCCTCGAGCAACAACTCCACATCCACTTTGGGATAACGCCGCAGAAACTCCGGCATATGTGGATGAATCACAAATCGCCCGACGGCCTTGGGCACGCTGACGCGCACCAGCCCTTCCGCTTCCTGGGTGAACTGACCGCTGATTTCCATCACCGACTTCGCCGCGCTGACCATCTCCTGGCAGCGCTTGAACACCTCTTCGCCTCCGTCGCTCAGGCGTAGCTTGCGCGTGGTTCGTTGCAACAAACGCGTGGCAAGCGCCTTCTCCAGCCGCGAAATGCTGCGACTCACCGCCGAGGGGGAAGACCCCAACTGACGCGCCGCTTCGGAGAAACTGCCGGTTTCGACAACCTTGACGAAAATCGCCATTTCACCGAGCAGTGGCAAGGGAAGATTTATGCTCACAGCGCAACAGTCCTTTGATGGTTGAACGGATTATCACGCAATTCCACGGTTCATATAATAAAAATAGAAACTTTAATAAGGGCATGGAATATGACGCTTCGCCTCTTTTTCCATAGTGATGACCTCAGGGCCAATGTGGAAGTCCTGGATTGCACGCCCTATGAGAACGAGTTCGCCGTGGTGCTGCGCGCCACTCTGTTTCACCCACAGGGCGGCGGGYAACCCTGTGATACCGGCTGGATCGGCGAAAGCCAGGTGCTGCGCGTGGTGCAGGAAACGGAGCGGATCATCCATTTCGTCGACCACCCGGTAAAACTCGGCATGATCCAGATTCGGGTCGACGAGCAACGCCGCCAGTTCAATACGCGCATGCATTCGGCGGGGCACCTGATCGGTCACTTTGTTCAGGCCATGGGCTGGATGCCGATCAAGGCTCATCACTGGCCGGATGAAGGACGTGTGCAATTCAAACCAGGCGATGGCGCGCAGGAGGTTGATGCCCAGACGATTCAGCACGGCATCAAGCAATGGATCGCCCATGATCTGCCACGCTTGACGTCGTTGCGCGAAGGCGCCCGTGAAATCGGTTTCGGTGAGCTGCCCGCCTACGGCTGCGGCGGCACCCATGTACGTAGCCTGAAGGATTTGGGCAAGGTCACGATCGCTTCCCTTTCGCAGAAAAAGGGAACGCTGTCAGTCCACTACCACGTGGATTGAGCTTTTGGGCGATGTCGACCCCGTCATCGCCTGACGCCGGAGGAGCCTGCGTTCGCGGGCTCTGTTGACTATCTGATAGATGGACCTAAGACATGATGCTTGACGTCGAGCGTCTCGATGAGACGTGCATACAAAAACTGGCCAACGAAGAAGTCCTCGCCATCCGCGTCAGAGGCTTGTTGCCTCGGCCACTGGCGATCCAGATCGGCGACAAGATCCTCGCCCCCGGCTTCGAAGGCTACATCAACGCACCGAGCATCGGTCGTATCGGCATGGCGTTTTACGAAGCGGAAAACCAGCCACTGCTGATCGAAGACTATTTCGAGCGCGCCACCAGCAACATCGCCGAGTTGCGCAGCCGTTGTGCGCCCTACTCCTCGCCTGTCGACACCCTGCGCTGCATGCTCGATGAGTCCTGGCCGGCGGGGGCGCATCTGGAAAACCTCTATGGCCGCAAGATGTATGTGGGGCTATCGCGCGTGGTCAAACCCGGCGTGTGCTTCCTTGCCCATCACGACATTTTCGCCAAGGACGCCCCGGACAGCTTCCAGGCCAGAAGCCTGGAAGCGCAGTTCGCCTGCAATGTTTACCTGAACATGCCGACCGAGGGCGGCGCTTTGCAGATGTGGGACCACGACATTTCCCCGGACCAGTTCGACGAGATGCGTGGCGACAGTTACGGCATCGATCCGGCCTTGCTCGGCCCTCCGACCCTGGAGATTCGCCCTGAGCCGGGTGATTTCATCATGTTCAATTCACGCCGCATGCACTCGGTGACGCCGGGTGTGGACGATCCGCGATTGAGCCTTTCTTTCTTTGTCGGCTACCGCGGCAATGCTTCCCCCCTGACTTTCTGGAGTTGAGATGTTTTCGAATTACCTGGGCGAGTTTCTGGCGCTGGCAACCATCCATTTTCTGGCCGTGGTAGCTCCCGGGCCGGACTTCGCCGTGACCATCCGCCAAAGCGTGCGTTTCGGGCGTTTAGTGGGCATCTGCACGGCGCTGGGCATCGGCGCGGGCATTTCCGTGCATGTGCTGTACACCTTGCTCGGCGTCGGCGCATTGATGCACACCACGCCTTGGCTATTGATGGTGGCCAAGGTGATCGGGGGGGCCTACATTTTGTACCTCGGTGTGAGCCTGTTGCGCAGCAAACCCAAAGTGGCGACTGAAGGCGACAACGGCGCGGCAGCGTCAACTGAGCAGCAGACCCTGTTCAAGGCCTTCAGCACGGGGTTTCTGACTAACGCCACCAACCCCAAGGCTACGCTGTTCTTTCTGGCGATCTTCACCACCATCATCAGTGCCTCGACACCGTTGCAGATACAGGCGCTGTACGGGTTGTGGATGTGTTTCGTGAACGCCTTGTGGTTCGTGATCGTGGCCCTGTTCTTTTCCAGCGCCCGGGTGCGACTGCTGTTCATGCGCATGGGGCACTGGTTCGAACGAACCATGGGGGTGATCCTCATTCTGTTCGCCGGGCGCCTGATTCTGTCCATGTAAGTCATGCTGCCTTAGTCGCCTCGTCGAACCGCACTTTATGCGGCTCCCACGCCAGCAACGCGGCTATCTCCGCACTCTGCCCTTAAAGTTTTGTTTTAAATCATGGCGCTTTGCTTTGTTTGAACTACCTTCAAACAAGAAGAAGTCATAACGGTTTGAATTTTGACGTTTAGGTTCAGAGATCAGATAGCGAATTGGCAAAAGGAGTTACCTCACTATGATCCTGACAGGCGTTTTCCGGCGCAGAGCTGTGATTGCCGGTTGCTTTTTAGGGGAGTCAGGTTGGCGGGAAGTGCCGCCTATAACCGCGATGGTTGTCGAGCCTGAGCCTGTTGCTCGGGTCGGCAGCCCAGGTATCTGGATCACTAAAAGCCGTTTTAGAAGGTCGCTCGCTGTTCATTCGGATCAGCGTATTGCACCTGCTTGCGTGTAGCACCAAGGAATATTGCCGGGGGCATTAATCGTTAGTGGTAAGTGCTCTGGCGAGGTTGAGGGTCGACTCAGGCCCCTTGTAGTGATCCAAGGCAACTTGGTTTGCCTTGTAGATGGCCTATTCAGCGAGGATGCACTTAATGAGCTATCGTACCGTGCCCGCTTTCAAGCGAATTATCCATGGCCTGTTCTGGATGGGCCTCAGCGTGGACGCGGCTCAGGCCGCGGCGGCCAATTGTTCGCAGATGGACAGTATGCCGACAACGTTCGAGGTCGGTCAGGGGCTTCAGAGTGAACTGCGCACTCCGGTTCCGGTGACGCAACTGGCCGTGGGTGACCCGAAAATTGCCGATGTGCAACCCAGCGGCAACAACCCCAACGCCTTCCTGCTCACTGGTCTGACACCGGGCACCACCAGCCTGATGGTCTGGACCGGCTGTTCGAAAGAGCCGCGCCATAGCATGGTGTTCGTCAAGGGCCGGGCCACCTCGGCGCTGACCAGCGCGTCGACCGGACCTTACGAAGACCCGCTGCTGCCGAGCCAGGTACAGACCGATATTCGCTTCGTTGAAGTCAGCCGGACCAAACTCAAGGAAGCCTCAGCGTCTATTTTCGGCACCCGCGGCAACTTCCTGTTCGGCTCGCCGAGAACCTTGCCCACCATTGGCGGCGTCGTCACACCGTCGGTGCCGGTGGACAACGGCATGTTCAACCTCAACTTTGCTACCGGCAATACCCTGGTGGCGATCAACGCACTGGAAGGCAGCGGTTTCGCCTACACCCTGGCGCGGCCAAGCCTGGTGGCGCTCAGCGGGCAGAGTGCGAGCTTCCTGGCCGGCGGTGAAGTACCGATTCCGGTGCCCAGTTCGGGCAGCGATAACATCTCCATCGAGTACAAGGAGTTCGGTATCCGCCTGACTCTGACGCCAACCATCATCGAGAAAAACCGTATCGCCCTGAAGGTGGCGCCGGAAGTCAGTGAACTGGACTTCACCAACGCCGTGAGCATCGCCGGCACGATAGTTCCGGCGCTGACCATACGCCGTACCGACACCAGCATCTCCCTGGCCGACGGCGAAAGCTTCGTCATCAGCGGCCTGATCAGCACTCGCAACAATTCCCAGGTGAACAAATTCCCGGGGCTGGGCGATATCCCGATTCTGGGCGCGTTCTTCCGCGACAACTCCGTCAACCGTGAGGAGCGCGAACTGCTGATGATCGTCACCCCGCATCTGGTCCAGCCCCTGGCTGCCAATGCACAACTGCCGTCGTTGCCTGGCGAGCAGCTGCGCAATTACGACCCGAACTTCTACCGCATGTTCTTCCTCGAAAATGGTGATTTCGACAGTAAGACCGGGCTCTCGCAATGAACCGGAGCCAGACGCTGAACCGGGCTTTCGCCCTCACTCTTAACGGTGACCTTGAGCGCTTGGCGGGCCAACTGTATTGCCATTGGCCAGGCGTTCAACGTGTTGTAGCCAGAGGACACTCGATGAAAGCAGTCATTGCAATAACGGCGACATTGATGCTCGCAGGTTGTGCCACCAACGGTATTGTTTCGCGACCGGGCAGTTGTGCCAAACCCGCTTCGGAGCAAGAGTTGGCCCTGAACCTGGCCGACAACATGGCCAACGAAGGCCGTTTGTATGCCAGCCTGGCGAACCTGGAAGGTTTGCCCGATGATCTGGTCCAGGTTCGTCTGCGCAAGGCCCGGGTGCTGCGCTTGATGGGGCGTAAAGATGCGGAGCCGTTGTATCAAAGCCTGCTCGGCACCTGTCTGGCCGCTGAAGGGGAACATGGCCTGGGCCAGTTGGCCGCGGCCAAAAATGATAACGCCGGCGCTACCACTCACCTCGAACGCGCGGTGAAGATGTCCCCCACCGACGACAAGATGCGCAATGACCTGGGGGTCGTCTACCTCAATCAGCGACGGATCCCTGAAGCACGCTTCGAGTTCATGACGGCCATGGAGCTCAAGCAGGCGGATTCACTGGCGGCACTCAACATGGTGACGCTGCTGATCTATCAGGATAACTGGAAGGCGGCTGCCGAACTCGCGAACCGCGCCAGCTTGAGTCCCCAGCAAGTTGCAGAGGCTCAAACCCGAGCGGAAAAACTCAAGGCCTCTGCCAAAAAAGCGGTGGCTTCCGAGGGGAATCGCAAGACTGAGGCCGTAGTCGATGCCTCAGCCAATGCTGCGATCAAGTAGAACGTACGAGGAGTCGAGATGAATACCAAAGGGCTGTTGATTGTGTGCATGGCTTGCCTGTCCACCAGTGCCTGGGCTATTGAGCCAGGTCCCTCCTCGGCGCCGCAAAAGGGCACCGAACAGTGGATGCAGCTACAGATTCGTGGTGTGGTTGCCTCCCCTTTTCGACAAACTGCATCGGTCACTGAGCGTGACCTGTCCTTCCAGCGCTGGCTGAACAGCTTCACCTACCCGATCCCGATGTTCTTTGAGCAGAAGGCTGGGGGGAAAATGACCTCCAGCAGCAACTGAGGGACGTCAATGGATGATCAACCTCTGGCATCGTCCAGAGTAGCCTGGCTAAAACGCCAGGCTTAATCACGTCTGCTGGAAAGTATTGGCATCTACACATTGTTCAGTTCTGACCGAGCCCCCCTGGAGCGCAATGCTGTTCACTTAAACAGTTTCAGCCGCGACGCATTCTTTGTAGCAGCTGCCGAAGGCTGCGTTCGGCTGCGCAGCAGTCGTGAGTCCGGCTGCCGTGATGTACCTGACGCACCGCAATGGCTGATTTTACGACTGCTTCGCAGCCGAACGCAGGCTTCGCCAGCTGCTACAGATCGCATTACGGCTTAAGTGAACAACATTGYCCGTAGGAGCGAGCGGTGTAGATCTTGGGAGGGGAAGTACAGATCAGGTTCGGGTGGCAAGGCCATCTGATTCGACAGCCCCCCACCCGATCCTCTTACATATTTCCGAATGCTTTCATTACGCCAATCATGGCCGGGCCGATGGCGACCAGAAAGAAGCTCGGCCACAGGCAGAAAATCAGTGGGAATATCAGCTTGGTGCCGATTTTCGCCCCCGCCTCTTCGGCGGCCTGCGTACGCCGATCACGGAATTCATCGGCATAGATGCGCAGGGTGTCGGCCACGCTGGTACCAAAGCGAATACTCTGCGCCAACAGGCTGACCAACCCTTGCACGTCCTCCAGACCGGTGCGTATGGCCAGTTGTTTGAGCGCCTCGGTACTGGTGATGCCCGCGCGGATCTGCGCATTGACCAGGGCCAGCTCTTCAGCCAGTTCAACATGACTGACCGACATCTCTTCAGCCACCCGTTCAATGGTCGTGGGCAGTGACAGGCCTGACTCCACRCAGACCACCATCAGATCCAGCGCATCTGGAAACGCGATACGCAGCCGGTTTTGACGCGCCTGCTTACGCTTGGCGACATACAGCGCTGGCAGCAACCATCCGATACCGGCCACCATGACCACCAACAACAGCCCCACAGCCAGGGAAACCTTGGGAATCAGCGGCAACAGCAGCAACGCAAGACCGACCATCAACAGCGGTAACATCAAGCGCACCGCCCAGTACATCTGCACCGCCGAAGAGGAGCGGTAACCCGCATGCGTCAACAGAGTCTGGGTAACTGACGCCTGGGCCGATTCAGCCGAGGCAAAACGCTGGCCGACCCGCTCCAGCAACAGCTGCAGATTACCCGGCGCTTCCTGCCCTGCCGTATTGCCCAAATAACCGCGCTTGATCAGCGCCAGACGACGCTGTACCGGGTCCTGAAGACCCAGCATCAGCAACATCAAGGCGACGACCGCAAGCACCGTACTCAAACCGATCGCGCCAAGGAACAACAGGCGCGCTACTTCCTCGCTCCCCGTGAACCGACTGAACAACCCGAGTAAAAAGTCCATGACCTGTACCTCCCGGTAGCGAATATCGCTTAAACCTGAATCCGGATGATTTTTCGTATCCAGAAAATCCCGATCAACATGGCGCAGAAAGCCCCGATGATCAGCTTGTGGCCTATGGGATCATTGAGCAGCACAGGCATGTAGCTGGGGCTTGTGAGCACGATCGCAATAGCCAGCACAAAGGGAATCGCCACCAGCACCCAGGCCGACATGCGCCCTTCCGCCGACAGGGTTTTGATCTTGCGCTGAAAGCGGAAACGCCCGCGGATCAGCCGACTCAGACGCTCCAGCACTTCCGTCAGATTGCCGCCAGTCTCGCGGTGGATGAGGATCGAAGTCACCAGCATCATCACCGTCATGCTGGGCATGCGCTCCAGCAGGCCGAGCATGGCCCGGCGAACATCGTTGCCATAGTTGATGTCGGCAAAGGTCAGGCCGAACTCATGAGCGACCGGCCCCTTGTGCTCCTCGGCGACCAGACGCAGGGTTTCGTTGAACGGGTGCCCGGCACGCAAGGCCCGGCACATGGCATCCAGCGCATCCGGTAGGCCTTCCTCAAACGCAGCGAAACGTTTGCTACGGTCACGAGAAATTTTCAGCAGGGGTAACCAGAACACCCCGAAGCCTGCCAGCAACGCCATCCACCAGACGGTCACGACCATCCAGATCGAGATGCCCGCACACGCACCCAGGAACAGCCCGAGCAAGATCACTCGATAAGCGCGGTATTCATGGCCGCCCTGCTCGATCATCTGCGTAAGGCTCGCCATGAACGGCAACTGCTCGAGCATGGCCTCCAGTGGCGACAAACGCGTCAGGTATTTCTGCCGCAACACCGTCTGCATGTTGGGCAAATTGTTGGCTTTTTCCAGTACATGCAAACGGCCGCGGATGCGCTTGCGCATCTTGCCCGCTTCGCCGAACACCGGCACCACCACGCCCTGGGACAAGAGGAACACGGCGATAAACACCATGCCCAGGAACATCACAATGAATTCAGCAGGAATATGGCTCATGGCTGCCGTGCCTCCATCCATTCAGGCCTGAACATCGTCAGCGGCAACTCGATGCCGCGCTTGGCCAGCACATCGCGGAAGGCCGGAATCATGCCGCTGGGACGATAATCGCCAAGCACTTCACCGTTTTCACCCATGCCCTGGCGCGCAAAGGAGAAAATTTCGGTCATGGTGATGATCTCGCCTTCCATGCCGTTGATCTCTTGCACGCTGACCAGCCGGCGCTTGCCGTCCTCCTGACGTTCCAGCTGGATCACCACATCGATGGCCGACGCGATCTGCTGACGCATGGCCTTGATCGGGAAGGTCGCCCCGCTCATCGACACCATGTTCTCGACTCGCCCCAACGCATCGCGCGCGGTGTTGGCGTGGATCGTGGTCAATGAACCGTCATGGCCGGTGTTCATGGCCGTCAGCATGTCCAACGCCTCGGCACCGCGCACTTCGCCGATCACAATGCGGTCCGGGCGCATCCGCAAACTGTTGCGCACCAACTCCCGCTGACTCACCTCGCCACGCCCTTCGATGTTCGAAGGCCGGGTCTCCAGGCGCACCACGTGGGGCTGCTGCAGTTGCAGTTCGGCCGAGTCTTCGATGGTGACGATCCGCTCGTTGTGCGGGATGAAACTGGACAACACGTTGAGCATGGTGGTTTTGCCGCTACCGGTACCGCCGGAAATCAGCACGTTCAGGCGCCCGCGGACAATCGCCTTGAGCAGCAGCGCAATGGCCGGGGTCAATGTCCCCACCTGAATCAGGCTGTCGGTATTGAGCAGGTCCACCGCAAAGCGGCGAATCGACATGCTCGGGCCGTCGATGGCCAGCGGCGGGATAATCGCGTTGACCCGCGAACCGTCCTTGAGCCGGGCGTCCACCAAGGGCGAGGACTCGTCGATACGCCGACCCAGGCTGGACACGATGCGGTCGATGATATTCAGCAAATGCTGATCATCGCGAAAACGCACATCGGTCCGTTGCAGTTTGCCGAAGCGCTCGACATAGACCGAGGCATAGCCGTTGACCAGAATGTCGGACACGCTGTGATCGGCCAGCAACGGCTCCAGAGGCCCCAGACCGAGCACCTCGTCGGTGATCTGCTTGATGATCAACTGGCGGCTGGTGGTACTCACCGGTGCCGAATGCTCGTCGAGCAGGCGCTGGCAAATATCACGGATCTGCCGTGAGGCCTCGGCCTGTTCAAGGGAGTCCAGCAAGGACAGGTCCATGACCTTGAGCAATTGCTGGTAGATTTTTTCCCGCCACTCGGCTTCCACCGGGGTGACCTGGCTTCTGGTTTCGTAAAGAACGTCCGGTGTTGCACGCTCCCACGCCATTATTTCCTCTGCCGGATCCAGCAGGTCGTCGCCCTGAGCAGCTGACGATGCTGCGGGTTTACCGGACTGTTTGCGCAAGCGGTTACGAAAGTCGCTGATCATGGGTCATCCCCCGAAAAAACGGTTGAAGGCGCGTTTGAGTAAGCCTTTGTTCCCGGCCACCTGTTGACCGACCAGGTCCTCGGTCATGTCGCGCAGGGCGGTAGTAATCGCGGCCCTCGGCGCATGCAGCCCCAACGGCACGCCAGTGTTCTGACTCTGGCTGACCAGGTTGAAGTCGTTGGGTAATTTCGACAGATTGGTGCAGCGCAGTGCCTCGCCAATATCCTTGAGGCTGATCGCTGCGGCCTTGTCATAGCGGTTGACCACAATCTGCAACTGATCGCCGCGCACGCCCAGGTCGTCGCGAAGAATCCGCACCAGGGAGCTGGCATCGCGCAGATGACTGACGCTCTGCTGCACCACCACGTACACCCGGTCCACCTGTTCCAGCACGGAGCCGGTGAGGTGGTCGATTTGCCGCGGCAGGTCGATCACCACCCAGTCGTAGCTGGCGCGGGCCAGTTGCAACAGGGTGTCAAGTTGCTCGGGTTGGGCATCCTGCGGCAGGCACAGCTCACCGGCCCGACCACCCAGCACATGCAAGGTCGGGCTGAAGTGGCTGCAAAAACCGCGTAGCGCGACGCTGTCCATGCCATCGATCTGATGCAGCACCTCGAGATGGCTGTGCGTCTGCGCCACGTCCAGGTAATGCGTCACGCTGCCGAATTGCAGGTCCATGTCCAGCAATAGGGTGCTGCCGCCCCTGACGCTGAGCTGTTGAGCCAGGTTGCAGGCCAGCAAGGTTCCGCCGGAGCCGCCCTTGGCGCTCATCACGGCGATCAATTTCCCTTCTGTCCCGCTGCCGGTGCGAACCTCCATGACCAGGCGATTCAAGGCGGCAACCAGTTCGGTCTCGGCGATAGGCTCCGGCAGCACGTCACGGGCGCCGGCCTGCATCGCCAGGCGCATGCCTTCCTGCTCGGTCAGCAGACCGCACACCAACATCGGCGGACGCTCATGGGCCGGACGCTGCAACAGCGCCGCCAATTCTTCGCGCCACAGATGGCTGACGCGCAACAGCAACAGATCAGGCATGCGGTCCAGGCCGTAGAGCGGGTCGACATGCCCATTACTCACCAGGCGAGTGCTCACCTCCAGGCAGGGCATGCGCTGGCAGACGCTCTGCAGATCGCGCAACGAGGTGGCATCACGGCTGCTGATCAGCAACCTCAGCCCAGCCTTGCCGGTCGAAGTGGAGAGCGGGGTATCCTTGGTATTCAGCATGGTGTGATCTCCCCGGAATCGGAATGACGCCCGAGGCTTTCGCGTGGCAAGGTTGCCTTGAATGCAGGCAAGGTAATGGGCACGCCGAACCCGGGAATAAACAGATTGAAAACGAAGCCTTGCAGACTCAACTGGACATAACGGATGGCACGA
Organism: Pseudomonas sp. 05N434; assembly: GCF_056396965.1. Taxonomy (NCBI): domain Bacteria; kingdom Pseudomonadati; phylum Pseudomonadota; class Gammaproteobacteria; order Pseudomonadales; family Pseudomonadaceae; genus Pseudomonas; species Pseudomonas sp. 05N434. Next base: position 10,767 of record NZ_JBFTMK010000010.1, on the reverse strand, counting down.
AAGCCAGTAGCGCTGACCAGGTCGCCGGGATTGGCCACCACAGCACCGTTGACGTCCAGATAGGTCAGCGTCAGGTTGGTGGTGGCCAGGCTCGTGATCAGCTGGCTCGTGCCGGCGTCGGTCGATGCGTTGAAGATCGCCCGCCGCAAGACCACCGGATCGCTGATGTTGCACACCGCTGCCAGCCGCGCACCACGCCGCGCGGCTTCATCCAGCGCACTGACCGTGAAGTACAGGCGGCCCATTTCCACCACGCCGAACAACAGGATGAACACCAGCATGCCGATGAAGGCGAACTCCACGACATAGGTGCCGTGCATGCGTTTTTTATTCATCACAGCACCCTCATGACAGTGGTGGCAACCAACGGAATGGCCAGCGCAAACTGCCCACCGATAAGACCAGGAAACGTGCCGACACAATTGCCACTGCCAATCACCGGGCAGAAGCTATAGGTGATGGTGACTCGCACATGGTCGGTGCCTACCGCGGCGACCGCTACGTTCGCGGTCGTCAACCCTGACACCACAGCGCTGCCGGTAGCGCTGGGCACGCCATAGACCGCGACRTTTTTCGTCTGGGTCAGCAGCGTATTGCTCAGAGCGATAGCGCCGAGCGTCGAGTCCCAGGCCTGGCTGGCGACAAAACGGTCGGCATCACGGCTGGCCTGCAACAGGACGTTGTACTGGTAGAGCATGCGGCCGAATTCGCCGAGGCTCAGTAACAACAGAAGCAACAGCGGCAGGACGAGGGTGAATTCCACCAATGCCACGCCTCGCTGAGCCTGTGGTCGCTTGAATGAGTGAAGTCCCATGACGCCTCCTACGAGTCTGTGCTCGGAGTGCCAGTGCCGCTGCCAATATAGGTTTTGTAGAGTTGAATGATCTGCGGGCCGACATCGGTGGACGGCGAGGGGCCGGCTACGTTATCGCCTTCGCACTCCTTCACAAACTGGCCGAATATCTGCGATTCCGTGCCGCCGTTGCTCATGGGCTGTACCACGAAATAGCAACCAAAACCCAGGACCGGCACCGAGGTTGTACCCCCCTGTTTACCGGTGCAGTCGCCCACCACGATTTTCAGCATCCGACGCTCGAACACCCCACCGCTCTGACAGCCGCTGCCGGTCCCGGCCACACACGCGGCAGTGCTCGCACGCCAGTCGTTGTAGTCCAGTATCGCGTTGGCGCCCGCCGTGAGATTGCCGCCGCTCGATGTGACGGTTTGCCCCTTGTACATCTTTTGTCCCGTTGCATCGTCGTATGTGATCGCGGGGGTGCTGGACGTGGTTACCAGATCTGGCGGGTAGTCCGAGGCACTGACCGGGCCGTTGTAGATGCCGAAGCGCGTATTCAACCCTTGAGAGGTAGGGCCGACCTTGTTGCCAGGGGCGGTCTGGACGTTCTGCCCGACGTTGCGGCAAACCGTGCCGCCTCCGGCCAGGTCATCCCTGACGGTACTGCCGCCGGAGCCAAAGTCGAGCAACTGAAAGTTGCCTGGGCCAATGGGAGATGAATTGCCGGCAGCCGTCTTCAACACCTGCAAATCGCCAAACTGGAAGCCCCAGAACACGCCCGCGGCCGGGTTGTATTTAGTCGGGTCGCCACAGACCATCAATGGGGCAAGATCACAGGGGCTGGTAGGGCTGGGGCCGGCGGTGGCGATCGCCGCCACGGCCTTGTTCCCAAGGCCCGCAGTGCCTAACGTCTGAACGAAGCTCCAGAAAAAACCTGTCAGTTGATAGCTCGGTACCGATACCCGAACGTACTTGGCATTTGCCGGCCCGGGATAGGAGAACGGGCCATAGACGCTGCTGGAGAGTTCCACCGTCGCAAATGCGCCTGGGTTGCCGGCGACCGCCGTTGCCAATTCGGTGTTGCCCGTGGCATTGGCATTTTGCGTCAGCGTATTGAGCGCGGCAGTGCGTGTCGCGCTGGCCATGGTGGCAGCACCTGCCACCTCAAGCAGGGTTTTGGCGCCACTCAGGGCAGCGGCATCCACAGCGTTTTGCAGGCGCGTCTTGTTCAACATCATGTGCCCGCCGTCCAGAGCCAACGCCGCTATCATGGAAATCGCCGCCAGGGCGATCACCATCAGTACGCTCACCGCTCCTCCCTGGCGCCTTGGCGTCGCAGTGAACGGCCGCTGAATACGAAGATTCATCATCAAGCCCTCGTTTGCCGATACTGATCCGGATCGGCTCCGCCAATACCTTGGTGCACAGGCACCCCTACCGCTCTGTCAACGAACTTTCACTAAACTGGTCTGGATCCCRCGAATGATGGTGACAGCCCCGCCACCCTCGGCACGGTGCACCACGCGTTTTTGCACTGGGGCAGCGGCCACAACCATGGGGGCCGGCGCAGCAGGCGCGGCGGTCACGATTTTTTTCTCGGAGTTCAGCGGATTGCGCAGCGCCAGTTGCAGCTTGCCTTCCGTTTGCGCCGTGACCAGGGTTTCCGCCTCGGCGGCCGTCATCTCCAGCGTCACTGCGCGCACCACCACCGGTTGGGTCTTGTCGGTACCCGCCGTCTGATCCACCGCCAACACCCGCAAGTTCTCAAGGATGGTCCTGGACACGGCACTGTTACTGCCGGCACTGGTGGTTTTGGTCGCCAGTACATCGACCCGGTTACCTGGCAGGAGGAATCCGCCCACACCCACCACATCGTCCACGCGTACCGAAATGGCACGTTTGTCTGTGGCAATCAGAGAGGCCAGGGTACTGCCGCCCAGATGCTCGCTCAGGCGTGCGCTGCGCATGACGTCGCCACGCAAGATGTCGAACGTTGCGATCTTGCCCACGGCCTTGTCGCTGGAGTCGAGAGCATCGTCCGGGATCGTGTCCATCGGCATGCGTACGGTCGTGACCTGTTGGGCCTCGACCATCTGCCCGAATGGAATCTCTACCGTGGCAACCACCACGCTTCGAAGATGGTCATCCGGAGTAGCATTGAGCCGCGCGCTCAGCCAGGAGTCGGCCATCCATGCAGCCCCAAGGCCCATGACCAGGGAAACGCCTATCAGGGAAACAGTACGAGAGCTCATGTCAGTATCTCCGTATCAAAGAAAGTCGAGCTGGACGAAGTAGTTGTGCCAGGCCCATTCCAACTCTTGTGGTGACAGTGCCCCGGTACCGCCGATATAACGCTGACGGTCGAGGGCCATGTTCAGGAGATCGCGGGGATGGCAAGGCACCAGGGGCATGCCTTCACTTGCATAAAGCCTTTGCAGTACATAACGCAGCAGCAGGGGGTCAAAAGGAATACCCAGACGCTCACATTCCTGACGCCAGATCTTTTCGTACTCCTCGGGCTTCAGGTAACCGAACTGCAACTTGTAGCCAATCCGCCGCAGGAAGGCCTCATCAGCCAGTTCCAGGGGATTGAGGTTGGTGGAGAACACCAGAATCAGATCGAATGGCAGCTCGCAATGCCGACCACCGCCCAAATTGAGGAAGTCGCGCTTCTCCTCCATCGGTACGATCCAGCGATTGAACAGCTCGGCGGGTGCCATGCGCTGGCGGCCCATGTCATCGATGATGAACAGGCCATTGCTGGCCTTGAGCTGCAAGGCGGCCTGGTACTGGCGGGTGAAGGGGTCATAGCGAACATCCAGCTGTTCCATGCTCAACTCACCGCCCGTAATGACGACCGGGCGTTTGCAGCACAGCAGTCGACGATCGATCCCTTCGTTGAGCATCAGATTGTTCTGTTGACCGTTGTCATCCAGCCGCTGATGCACCTGCGGGTCATAGATCTCGATCACCGACTCGTTGATCACGATGGCATGAGGTACCCAGATGGCCTCGGCGAACAGACGAATCAACCGACTGCTGACGTAGGTCTTGCCGGTACCCGCGGGGCCATAAATCATGATTGCGCGCCCGGAGTTCAGGGCCACACCCAGTTGATCGAGCATCCCCTCCGTGAGCACTACACCGGTGAGGGCCTTGTGCATATCGCTTGAGCTGATGCGACCATGGTGAATGGTCTGGATTTTGATCAGGGAACGGTAGGTACTCACCGGGAAGGGGGCCGCGCCGATATAGCCGCTGCGTGACAGCGCATCGCGGGCAGCACTGCGACCGCGTTCGGTCAGGCTATAACGCAGCTGCCCACCCGATTGCCCCACCTGACCCAGGACTTCGACACGACCGTCCTTGCGCAGAAACGCCAGGACTTCTTCAAGTACGGCGCCAGTCAGCGCCAGGCGCTCCACCAGTCGCGGCATGTCCAGCACGCCGGCGTCGTACAAATGCTTGCATACCAACTCACCGAGAAAACTGTCGGTCAGACCCGTCTCGCGGATTGTGCAAGGCTGAGGAGCCAGCCGTTGCACCGCTTCCCGATCGCTGGAGTAGGCATCACTATCGACAATGACGTGCATGACTAACCTCCCAATCCACCGGCAACCAGTTGCCAGTAGACGCTGTTTAAAGTGCCGATCAAGATTGCGATCGAATAAGGAAAAGGTTTGCCGGCGACTTCATCCGAAGTCGGCGCCAGATAGGCCTGCGCCCTGAGAATCAGCCAATAACGCCCCAGGGTCTGCAACAATTGCCCGCGAACCAGCACGATCAGGAAACCGCACACCCCACCAGCTATCAGGCTGAACATGGCTGCCCACAAGGCGAAATGGAACGGAAGAAAGCTGCCGACCATGGCCATCAACTTGACGTCGCCAGCAGCCATGCCTCCCAGGGCGTACATCGGCAGAAAGAACGCAAAACAGATCAGGATACCCAACAGGCTGTCACCCAATCCGCTGATACCACCTGAATAAGTCTGACCGGCCAATCCCAGGGCAATGCCCAACAGGACCAGCGTGTTGGGGATACGGTGGCGAAGCAGATCGCTCACCACCGCGACGCCCAGCAGTCCTAGCAGTAAAACAGTCGACACCAGCAATTCCATGGACATGGCGCGTCTCCCCTACCGGGATTATCGTTAGCAGGCAACGTTGCCGTTGACCGCCTGGCACAGCGCTCTGATCTTGGTATCTACAGCGCCGCCCAAAAGAACGAAGGCTGCAGCCACAGCTACCGTAATCAACCCACCTGCCACCGCGTATTCCACAATGGTCAGGCCATCTTCATCTTTGGCGAACTTGCTTATCGAAGTTCTGATTGTTTGCAGAGTCATTTTGTGTACCTCACTTCAGCGGTCATACGGCTCGGAAAGTACATTGGCGGGGACAGCGCGAAGTCCATTGAGTTATCCGGTCGCTCTATCAGCAAAACAGCAACAACCGGTCATTCATGGACTTCGCCGCGTCCCGCCACCGTAAATTTCGTTATCAGCACGCAACGTTGCCGTTGACGGCCTGGCACAGCGCCCTGATTTTGGTATTCACGGCACCGCCCAAAAGCACGAACGCAGCGGCAACAGCTACCGTAATCAGCCCACCGGCCACGGCGTATTCCACGATGGTCAGGCCGTCTTCGTCTTTGGCGAACTTCACTACCGAAGCCTTGATTGTCTGCAGATTCATTTTGCCCACCTCACTCGAATGTTGTTTTTTCCGGAAGGCAGTACGTTCTGCACTGCCTGATGCAACCCTAGTCAGGGGCAAGGCATGGGCGTTAGGAAGATTTTGCACATCACTAGGACTTTTTTGCGGGTGCGGCCAAATACGGTTATTGGCCTTTGCAGAAGTAGCAGGAGGGGTAAAACAAGGGATGGCTCGCGAATACCACTGACTTCGATTTACAAGCGACGAGCGGCTGATACCTGGTTCATAGACGACACACCAACAGACTGTTGCCTGGGACTGATTTCCAGGCAACGCATAGAGCGGATAGAACTAAAATTCGTCTTTCTTATCAGTATTTAATCTGCAAAGTGATGGCACGTTAGCAATACTACTCAGCGAAGAGGGGCCCGTAGAACCGCAGAGTAGAGACATGACGTCCAACATGACCAGAAGGCCATCGCTGCTTTGGTTCGATCTGACTCACGATCGTTCCACGAAGGAACTCATCGCGCAGTTCGAGGAGACTTGCGACTGCAAACTGGCGAAAAATTCCGTGCTGCCCAGCGGGGAACAGGCAGACATGATCTGCATCCATTTCGATCGCCCCGACACCCCCGGTTTGAGGTTGTTGCTGGAGATCAAACGCACCACCCCTACCATCCCGATTACCATGTTCACCGTGCAGCACTCAGAAGAATTGGCCGTCTGGGCCATGCGCTCCAGTGTCTGGGAATACATGGTGCTCCCGCTCACCAACGCCGAGAGGAAGCGCTACCTGACGGCACTGATGCAGCTCTGCGAATTGCGCCGCAATGCCGGTCAGGACAAGACATTGCTGATCGACCACTCGCCCACTCTGCCAGAGAGCATCCGCCTGACCTCCGGGCACCAAAAACACCAGGCGCTGAGCCATACCATGCTGTACATCGACCAGCACTTTCGGGACAGCATCGATCAGAGGGATTTGGCCAAGCGCTGCGGCATGACGACTTTTCGCTTCAGTCGCCTGTTCAAGGAAGCCAATGGCGTCGGTTTCACCGATTACATCCTGGACAAGCGCATGAGTTTTGCCAAACAGCTGCTCGACAACAGCCAGATGCCGATTACCAGCATCGGTTATGAGGCCGGCTTCAAGGATCCTTCCTACTTCGCCCGCGCCTTCAAGCAGTTCGTCAACTGCACGCCCAGCGAATACCGTTTGGCCAGCCAACTTAGAGCGGTAGCAGCGCAACCGCCACTGGAAGATACAACCATTGAAGCACTTGAAAGCCTGGTGCAGAGCCTTGGAAATTGAAGCAGGTTTTTTACGCGCATAAAAAAACGCCGCTCAAATGAGCGGCGTTTTTTTGAATTTGGAGCGGGAAACGAGACTCGAACTCGCGACCCCGACCTTGGCAAGGTCGTGCTCTACCAACTGAGCTATTCCCGCAAATGGCGTCCCCTAGGGGACTCGAACCCCTGTTACCGCCGTGAAAGGGCGGTGTCCTAGGCCACTAGACGAAGGGGACACGCTGCCCGGAACACATGGTGTGTGTTTCGGTGCCCAGACCCGTATCCGAAGACTTGGTTCTGGTTTCACTCAGCTTTGCCCGAAAGCAACGCTGTTTAAAATTGGAGCGGGAAACGAGACTCGAACTCGCGACCCCGACCTTGGCAAGGTCGTGCTCTACCAACTGAGCTATTCCCGCATTGGCGTCCCCTAGGGGACTCGAACCCCTGTTACCGCCGTGAAAGGGCGGTGTCCTAGGCCACTAGACGAAGGGGACACACGTACAACATTCACTCCCTACCGCGTTTCGCTGTGTGCTTTACGCTGTAAGTGGCGCGCATTCTATGGATGGATTGAGGGGTCGTCAACCCCCAGATATAAATTTATTTAAATCAATGACTTCGCCCTGCTTTTGGCAGCGATTCAGGCTTTTGTGTCGCCTGACCTTTGGCGCCTATATTCTGGCATCCATCAAGACGCTATAGTCCATGCCGAGATGATGGCAATGTGCACCTCGCACGCTATTTACTTATAGAAGCGGCATTGCGGCCGATATAAGAAGAGCTATAGCCGATTCACTCGTCGAGCAACCCTATGCGCCCATATGCCAAGCCAACTACACTCGACTCGAACGCGAACCCCATAAAGAGGTCTTACCGGTGACACCACTCATGATCACCCTGCTAGTCGTAGCCGGGATCGCACTATTGATCGCCATTGGCTACATGAACCATGTGGTGGAAAACAATAAGCTGGAAAAAGCCCGCACCAAGGTTGAACTCAACGACCGCCTGCGTCGCTGCGGCGAAATCACCGAGACCTTTCCCGGTCAGTTCATGACACCCGCGCTCAAGTTGCTATTGACCCGTCTGGAACTGAACGTCTGCCAGCGCCTGCTCAACCTGGAAAAAACCAGCCCCACGCTAAAGCCACGGATTACCGAGCTCAGTGCCTTGGTCGCTCAGGGCGAATCGATCCCGGTCAACAACCCGCCGGCACCGATCCAGACCGAAGCCAAGGCCAAAGACGTGCGCTTCCTGCTCGAAGCCCTGCATGGCCAGATCACCCGTGCCGCACAGGACGGCTACCTGCCGACCAACGAAGCCAAGCACTGGATCCGCGAGGTCCGCCACATCCTGGTCCTGCTGCACATCGAGTTCTTCAACAACCTCGGCCAGCATGCCCTGCAACAAAACCAGCCAGGCCAGGCCCGACTGGCCTTCGAACGCGGCGTGCAATACCTGCGCAAACAGCCGGAGCCCCAGGTCTACAGCGAACAACTCGAGTACCTGGAAAAACTCCTGGCCCGCGCCAACGACCAGGTCATGGACAAGATCGCCCCGGTTGAAGGCGAAGTGAACCAACTGACTGAAGGGCTCAAAGACGTCGAGGCTGACGCCGACTGGAAGAAGAAAGTGATCTACGACTGATCATGCAAATGCTGAAAAGCCACCGGGTCAGGTGGCTTTTTTTTTGCGTTGGGATTGATGCCCGCCAGAGTCAATAGATCATCCGGACACAGCCCGAGCCTTCGGCAGCTGCTACAGCTTGAAATGCCCCACCATCCCCCTCAACTCACTCCCCAACTGCGCCAGTTCAATACTCGACGCCGCATTGCCCTGCATCGCCAATGAAGACTGATCCGCACTGGCGCGAATGCTCGTGACACTGCGATTGATCTCCTCGGCCACCGAGCTCTGCTCCTCCGCAGCCGCTGCTATCTGCTGGTTCATCTGCTGAATCAGCGACACCGCCGCCGCAATACTCCCCAATGCACTTTCGGTCTGCAACGCATCGCTCACCGCCAGTTTCACCAACTCGCCACTGCTCTGAATCTGCTGCACCGACGATTGCGCCGCCGAGCGCAAGGCACTAACCAGGCGTTCGATTTCCTCGGTCGATTGCTGGGTTCGCCTGGCCAGCGCCCGGACCTCATCGGCCACCACCGCAAATCCCCTGCCCTGCTCGCCGGCCCGCGCCGCCTCGATGGCCGCATTGAGCGCCAACAGGTTGGTCTGCTCGGCAACGCTTTTGATCACGCTGAGCACCGTGCCGATGTTCTGGATTTCTGCACTGAGGCTTTCGATGCTGGAGCTGGCCGAGGTGGCCGAGTCCGCCAGTTGCTCAATTCGCGCCATGCTCTGACGCACCACCTGCTGACCGCTTTCGACCTTGCCATCGGCAGTCTGCGCCGCCTGGGCGGCCTCCTCCGCGTTACGTGCCACATCGTGCACCGTGGCGGTCATCTGGTTCATCGCAGTGGCGACCTGCTCGGTTTCTTCTTTCTGGCTGCTGACTTCAAGGTTGGTCTGCTCGGTCACCGCCGACAGCGATTGCGCAGAGCTTGCCAGCTGTTCGATACCGGCCTGCAAACCACTGACAATGCAGCTGAGCCCAGCGCCCATTTGCTGCATGGCTTGCATCAACTGGCCGATCTCGTCACGGCGGGTCACCTCAATCGTCGCGCTCAAATCGCCCGCGGCGATCTGCTGGGCGACACGGATCACACTGCGCAACGGTGCGACGATCAATCGGGTAATCACCCACGCGGCAATCAGCCCGACCAGCAAGGCCAGTGCCGAGGAGCCGATGATCAACAGCGAGTTCTTTTTCAGCTCTGCCTGCATCGACCGGTCTTCGGCAACGTAGGCCTGATCCACCCGCTCCACCACTTGCGCGGCGCGCTGGTGGAGTTGCTCGGAGACGGTCTTTTCCTGCGCCAACAGGCCGGTGTACTCGGCGAGTTTTTCAGTGAAACTGCCGATATGACCCGACACTTCATTGAGGACCGTCTGGTAACCCTCATCCTTTACGGTAGCTTTCAACTGTTCGGCCTGGGCCAGCGCCTGGTCGGCTTGCTCGATCTTGCCCTGCCCGGCACTGTCGTCGCCCTTGCGGCTCTGATCCAGGCGTACGTGCGCTTCGTTCATGGCCTGCAACATCAGTCGCGAGACCTGGCTGACCTGATTCGCCTGCTCGATGAATTGCGCACCGTCCTTGCCCTCGGACTCCTTCAAGGCATAGGCGCCATCATCGCTAAGCCCGGACTGCAGCACATCCAGGTTATTGGCCACACTGGACACCGACCAACTGGCCATTTCCAGCGCCAGGTCCTTGGCCTGACTCAGCGAGACGAACTCGTCAAAGGCCTTGCGATAAGCCCCCAGAGACTGTTCGACGTCATTCATGACCGGCACGTTGGCTGCGGACTGAGCCTTGAGCTCGGTCGCCAGCGCGATCAACGCGTCCACCCCCGCGTGCAAGGCTTCCACGGTTTTCGGGTCGCCGCGCAAGACGTAGTCCTGCTCAAGCAGACGCACCTTGAGCAAACGGCTGTTGAGCGACGACATCTGCTTGAGCCCGTCGAAGCGATGACTGATGGTTTGCAGGGACCATACGCCAATGGCCGCCACCAGGGCTGTCAACAGCAGCACCAGTACAAACCCGACACCCAGTTTTTTCGCCATACCGAGGTTGGCAAAACGTCCTTGCACGGCCGAAATCATTGCGCTTAGTCCCCTGCCATTATCTGTTGATGCAGATTCGCAACGGGCTTGTGCCAACACAAGTCTCTGACGTCGGAATAATGGCAAAAAGCTACGCCCGCGTCGTTTTCAGAATGCTTTAGGTCGATCCTCAGGGTCTGTTGACGTTTGGTGACGACCGCGACGGATGCCAACGTTGCGCAGGGCAAGGCGCGAGGAACGTGGTTTGGTTGTTCCAAATAAGTTCCGAGCAACGCAGCCCTGCGCAACGTTGGCTCCGTCCCTTCGGGTTGCGCGCCAACGTGCGCGAGGCTGCGT
>NZ_JBFTMK010000009.1:0-23932 GCF_056396965.1 Pseudomonas sp. 05N434 | reverse complement strand
GCTCCCGCTCGGCTGTGAAGCAGTCGTAAAATCGGTAATCGCAACCTGACTGTCAGACCGCGGTGACTTGTTTTGGGTCTGCTTCGCAGACCAGCGGGAGCAAGCTCCCTCGCCACAAAGGGTGGTCAACACCACAACACATGTTCCTCTGAGATAACACCCTTTGAGCATTCAACCCAGCACTTACTCCCCGGATACCGCCGTGCCGACCGACAAGCGCGTCTTCGGCGGTCGGGATCTGTTTTCCCTGTGGTTCTCCCTCGGCATCGGCCTGATGGTATTGCAGACCGGCGCGTTGCTCGCGCCGGGTCTGGGCCTGTCCGGTTCATTGCTGGCGATTTTTCTCGGCACGCTGGTCGGCGTGCTGTTGCTGGCCGCTGTCGGCGTGATCGGCAGTGACACCGGCCTGTCATCGATGGCCGCGCTCAAACTCAGCCTCGGTGCAAAGGGCGCGAGCCTTCCGGCGGTGCTGAACCTGCTGCAACTGATCGGTTGGGGTTCGTTCGAAATCATCGTGATGCGCGACGCCGCCAGCCTGCTCGGTGCCCGTGCATTCAGCGAGGGCAGCCTGTGGTCGAACCCGCTGCTATGGACGCTGTTCTTCGGTGCACTGGCGACTTTGCTGGCGGTCAGCGGTCCGCTGACCTTCGTGCGCAAGATCCTGCGCAAGTGGGGCATCTGGCTGTTGCTGGCCGCGTGCATCTGGCTGACCTGGAACCTGTTCGCCAAGGCCGACCTGGCGGCGTTGTGGGCGCAGGCCGGTGATGGTTCGATGCCGTTCGCCGTGGGCTTCGACATTGCGATCGCGATGCCGCTGTCCTGGCTGCCGCTGATTGCCGACTACTCGCGCTTCGGCAAGCGTGCGAAGAATGTGTTCGGCGGTACGGCGCTGGGTTTCTTTATCGGTAACTTCTGGCTGATGAGCCTGGGCGTGGCGTACACCCTGGCGTTCGCGCCGAGTGGTGAAGTGAATGCCTTGCTGCTGGCGCTGGCCGGTGCGGGCCTGGGGATTCCGTTGCTGCTGATTCTGTTGGATGAATCAGAAAATGCCTTTGCCGATATTCATTCGGCGGCGGTGTCCAGCGGGATTCTGCTGCGCTTGAAAGTCGAGCATCTGGCCTTGGCCATCGGCGTGATCTGCACACTGATCGCTTGCCTGGCGCCATTGGCCCAGTACCAGAATTTCCTGCTGTTGATCGGTTCGGTGTTTGCGCCGCTGTTCGGCGTGGTGCTGGTGGATCACTTCATCCTGCGCAAGCGCAGTGCCCGTGTGGCATCGGCTGCCTTGCGCTGGCCGGCGTTGCTCGCCTGGCTGGGCGGGGTGAGCACTTATCACTTGCTGGCCAATCTCTATCCGGACATCGGCGCAACCCTGCCGTCGCTGGTACTGGCAGGGCTGCTGCAACTGGTGCTTGGTCGAGCCTTCAGCTACGGCCGGGAAACAGCTCAGGCTTGAGAATGCCGTTCAGGCGTGGGTAGGGGATCTTCAGTTCGACGTGGCCCAATGCGTAAGGCGCAAGGGTGCTCACTTCGTACTTGAGGATCACCCCGCCGTACGTCAACGCTACGTTCTGGGTTTTCACGAAGGGCCAGCTCTTGACGAACTCTGGCTCCTGATCGAGTTTGGTGCTGATCAGCCAGCTGTTGTGCGCCACTTGGGCCGCTTTCCAGAACGCTTCTTCCTGCCCCGGGATCACCATATCCGACAGCGTCAGCACTTTATGCTGCTGACGCGAGTAGTTGATGAAACCGCGGCCCGGCGTGCCATGCGCACCGCCGCTGTCCAGATAGCTGGACAATTCAATGATCACCAAGCCGTCATGCTGCTCACGTACCTTGGCTTGCAAGTAGCTGCTGTAGCGCGGCTCGGCACTGCTCAAAAATTGCTCGCGATACGCCGCCAGTGTCGGCGCTACAGGGGCGTCGGGTGAGGTGCGGGTCATTTGCAGCAAACGTTTTTCGATGATGCCGTCAAGCGCAGGCTCAGCCGGGAAGTGCAGCGTATCGATGTTCACCAGCGGGCAGTCAGGGTTGGCGCAACCCGGCTTCAGCTGTTCGGAAGCGTCGCGGGTGGTTTCCAGCGGCGCCCGGTAATTGGGCTGGAAAAGACTCTGGCACGCACCCAGGGTCAGGGCGATGGCGGCCACGGAGGCGATCTTGAAAAGCGACATGGGCGTCCTTAATGAAACAGGGGAAGGCGAAAAGTTACCCGCTTCGACTCTCAACGAGGCAGTCAGTTCGCCACTAAGCTAATTAGAGTTGGTTTCGCCCTCACCGTCTATCCCGCTGACTGTAAAGGGGCTGCATCAAACATCGCGGGCGCGTTAGGATGGCGCGAAGTCGAGGTTGCAAGTAACCAAAAGGAGYCTCGTAACGGATTTGCAGTAAACGAGGATTGACATGACTGATTTTGCCAACGCCATTCCGACCGCCGTTGATATCGTTCGGCGCGAAAAGTGCTACGAGGGCTTCTACAAGCTCGACCGCGTGCACTTGCGCCACGAATTGTTTGACGGTGGCATGAGTCGCGAGATCAATCGTGAAGTGTTCTTGCGCCACGATGCGGTGTGTGTGCTGCCTTATGATCCACAGCGCGACGAAGTGGTGCTGATCGAGCAGTTTCGCGTCGGCGCCATGGGCAAGACCGACAATCCGTGGCTGATCGAACTGGTCGCCGGTCTGATCGACAAGGATGAAATACCGGAAGAAGTTGCTCACCGCGAAGCGCAGGAGGAAGCTGGACTTGTATTCGGGGCGCTCTGGCCGATGACCAAATATTTTCCATCGCCGGGTGGCAGTAACGAGTTTGTGCACTTGTACCTGGGGCGTTGTGACAGTGCCGGGGTTGGCGGCCTGCATGGGCTGGAGGAAGAGGCTGAAGATATTCGCGTCACGGTCTGGGCTTTCGAAGACGCCCTGCAAGCCGTGCGTGACGGACGTATTGCCAACGCAGCGAGCATCATTGCCTTGCAGTGGTTGGCTTTGAACCGCGTGGAAGTGAGGGGGTTATGGTCGTAAACAAGCTGCGCGATCGCTATCGGGTTGATCTCGTGGGGCTGCAAGCTTCCTGCGAGGCCAACTACGCGCGCCTGATGCGACTGTTGCCGGACATGCGCAACGATCCGGCGGCCCGGCGCATTGCCGTGACCCAGGGTGACCAGATGCTGGGCGTGCTGGCCCTGGAAGTGCTGCAAGCCTGTCCATACACCACCACCCTGCAAGTGCGTCAGGAACACAGCCTGCCCTGGTTGCCGGTGCCGCAACTGGAAGTGCAGGTGTATCACGACGCGCGCATGGCTGAAGTTATCAGTGCCGAACATGCACGACGCTTTCGCGGCATCTATCCTTACCCGAACGCCGCGATGCATCAGCCGGACGAAAAGGCTCAACTCAATCTGTTCCTGGGGGAATGGCTGAGTCATTGCCTGGCTTGCGGACACGAGTACGCCGTTGTGCGCTAAGAGTGCTGTGTAGTTGTGAACTGCTTCCGGTTCACAGGTTTCCTCTTTTGATCGTCCCCCAGCATAATTGCGGCACTTTCCAATCCCGTGATCACGCCCTGGGAGAACGCCTTGCCGAGCGTATCCACTTTGACCACCGCCGATCCGGCGTTGCTGGTGCAACTCTCCGACAGTCATCTGTTTGCCGAGGCGGACGCGACGTTGCTGGGCATGAATACCCGCGACAGCCTGCAACAGGTGATTGAGTTGGTATTGAAGCAGCAACCGCAGATCGATCTGATGATTGCCACTGGCGATCTGTCCCAGGACGGGACGCTGGAGTCGTACCAGCTGTTTCGCGACCTGACCCGGCAGATCGATGCCCCGGCGCGCTGGATCCCCGGTAATCACGACGAGCCGCGGATCATGGCCGAGGCGGCGGTGCACAGTGCATTGCTGGAGTCGGTGGTGGACATCGGCAACTGGCGGGTGACGTTGCTCGATTCGGCGGTGCCGGGTTCAGTACCGGGGTATTTGCAGGATGAACAGTTGCAATTGCTCGTGCGCTCGTTGAGCGAGGCGCCGCAGCGGCATCATCTGGTGTGTTTCCATCATCATCCGGTGTCGATCGGGTGTGCGTGGATGGAGCCCATTGGATTGCGCAATCCAGAGGCGTTGTTCGCGGTGCTGGATCGATTTGCGCAGGTGCGTGCGGTGCTTTGGGGGCATGTTCATCAGGAGATTGATCAAGTGCGCAACGGTGTTCGCCTGATCGCATCGCCCTCGACCTGCATCCAGTTCGAGCCGGGCAGCGACGATTTCAAGGTGAGTGAGCAGGCGCCGGGGTATCGGTGGTTGCGGCTGTTGCCCGATGGTCAGCTTGAAACTGGCGTTGAGCGCGTCACCGGGTTCGATTTCCAGATTGATTACGGCTCCAACGGCTACTGATTTCTTTGTCATTTTCAAAGACCGAGGCGTGGCCATCGCGAGCTTTCCCGCGATGGCATTCRCTCAGGCGACATGAATCCCACGCATGTCCCCGATTCCCCCCGAGTCCCTGTAAACTCCGCCTTCTTTACCCGACGCACAGGGAGCTCAAATGTCTGGTTCGATCCTTTATATCCATGGTTTCAACAGCGCGCCGGCGTCGAAAAAGGCCTGTCAGTTGATGAATGTGATGGAGCGGCTGGGCTTGAGCGATCAGTTGCGTGTACCGGCCCTGCATCACCATCCCCGCGAGGCCATCGCTCAGCTGGAACAGGCGATTGTGGAGCTGGGGCGGCCACTGCTGGTCGGCAGCTCACTCGGCGGCTACTATGCGACTCACTTGGCCGAGCGCCATGGCTTGAAAGCCCTGTTGATCAACCCGGCCGTCAGCCCACACCGGATGTTCGACGGGTTTCTGGGGACGCAGAAAAACCTGTATACCGATGAGACCTGGGAAATGACCCACGACCACGTGACGGCCCTGGCCGAGCTGGAAGTGCCGGCGCCCCAGGATCCGCAGCGGTTTCAGGTATGGTTGCAAACTGGCGATGAAACACTGGACTATCGCCTCGCCCAGCAATATTACCGGGCCTGTGCCTTGCGCATTCAGGCCGGCGGCGACCATAGTTTCCAGGGTTTTGCCGCGCAACTGCCGGCAATATTGAGTTTTGCCGGCATCGGCGCAGATTTGTATCAGGCGATCGATTTCACAGCACTGTGATCATTGCCCCCTATTTTCACTGAACACTGRCGACGAGACCCCATGGCCACTCCCAGCGCTAGCTCTTATAACGCAGACGCCATCGAAGTCCTCTCGGGCCTCGACCCGGTGCGCAAACGCCCCGGCATGTACACCGACACCAGTCGGCCGAACCACCTCGCCCAGGAAGTCATCGACAACAGCGTCGACGAAGCCTTGGCCGGGCATGCGACGTCGGTGCAGGTCATCCTGCACGCCGATCACTCCCTGGAAGTCAGCGATGACGGCCGTGGCATGCCGGTGGACATTCACCCGGAAGAAGGTGTTTCGGGCGTCGAGCTGATCCTCACCAAACTCCATGCGGGCGGCAAGTTTTCCAACAAGAACTACCAGTTCTCCGGCGGTTTGCACGGGGTGGGTATTTCCGTGGTCAATGCCTTGTCGACCGAAGTCCRGGTGCGTGTCAAACGCGACGGCAACGAATACCAGATGACCTTCGCCGACGGTTACAAGAAAACCGAGCTGGAAGTAGTCGGCACCGTCGGCAAGCGCAATACCGGCACCAGCGTGTTCTTCGCACCGGACCCGAAGTATTTCGATTCACCGAAATTCTCCATCAGCCGCCTCAAGCACGTGCTCAAGRCCAAGGCCGTTCTGTGCCCGGGGTTGCTGGTCAGTTTTGAAGACAAGGCCACCGGCGAGAAAGTCGAATGGCATTACGAAGACGGCCTGCGCTCCTACCTGGTAGACGCCGTCAGCGAATTCGAACGCCTGCCGGACGAGCCGTTCTGCGGCAGCCTGGCCGGTAACAAGGAAGCCGTCGATTGGGCGTTGCTGTGGTTGCCCGAGGGTGGCGACAGCGTTCAGGAAAGCTACGTCAACCTGATCCCGACAGCCCAGGGCGGTACTCACGTCAACGGTCTGCGTCAGGGCTTGCTCGACGCCATGCGCGAGTTCTGCGAGTTCCGCAGCCTGTTGCCGCGTGGTGTGAAGCTGGCGCCGGAAGACGTCTGGGAGCGTATCGCGTTCGTGCTGTCGATGAAGATGCAGGAACCGCAATTCTCCGGCCAGACCAAGGAGCGCCTGTCATCCCGTGAAGCGGCCGCCTTCGTTTCCGGCGTGGTCAAGGATGCTTTCAGCCTGTGGCTCAACGCCAACCCGGAAACCGGCATGTTGCTGGCCGAGCTGGCGATCAACAACGCCGGCCGTCGTCTGAAGGCCAGCAAGAAGGTCGAGCGCAAACGCATTACCCAAGGGCCGGCATTGCCGGGCAAGCTCGCCGACTGCGCCGGGCAGGACCCGATGCGTTCCGAGCTGTTCCTGGTGGAAGGTGACTCCGCAGGCGGTTCGGCCAAGCAAGCGCGGGACAAAGAATTTCAGGCGATCCTGCCGTTGCGCGGCAAGATCCTGAACACCTGGGAAGTCGACGGCAGCGAAGTGCTGGCCAGCCAGGAGGTGCACAACATCGCCGTGGCGATTGGTGTCGACCCGGGCGCGGCGGACATGAGCCAGTTGCGTTACGGCAAGATCTGCATCCTCGCCGACGCCGACTCCGACGGTCTGCACATCGCCACCTTGCTCTGCGCCTTGTTCGTCCAGCAKTTCCGCCCACTGGTGGAGGCTGGTCACGTCTACGTCGCGATGCCGCCGCTGTACCGTATCGACCTGGGCAAAGAAATCTACTACGCCCTCGACGAGGCCGAGCGCGACGGCATCCTCGATCGCCTGGTGGCCGAGAAGAAACGCGGCAAGCCGCAGGTCACCCGATTCAAGGGCCTGGGTGAAATGAACCCGCCACAGTTGCGCGAAACCACCATGGACCCTAACACGCGGCGTCTGGTGCAACTGACGCTGGGTGAAGATTTCGCCGAGACCTCGGAAATGATGGACATGCTGCTGGCGAAAAAACGCGCGGGCGATCGCAAGACCTGGCTGGAATCCAAAGGCAACTTGGCCGAGGTTCTGGGCTGATGCGCTTTGGCTGGGCCCTGGCGTGTGCGTTGCTGCTGACTTCGGTGACGATTTGCGCGGAACCCGCGCCAGAGCTGCGCCTGTTGTCCGAACATGCCGTCGACGGCATGCGCGGCGGCAATCTGTCGGGGCTGGCCCAGTGTGGCAAGGAGCTGTGGACCGTTTCGGATCGCGACGATGATCAAATCTATCGCCTCGACACCCGCAACCCCACCTGGCAAGCCGAAACCGTGCACATTGACGTACCCCTGGTGCCCGACACCGGTTTGCCTTGGGGCTTGCGTGCGCGGACTTGGGCGGCATCGTTCGTGCGGGGCGGGGATCTGGATTTCGAAGGCATCACCTGTGACAGCGCGGGCAATCGTTATATCGTCAGCGAAGGCCACGCCGCGGTGTTGCAAGTACCGCCAACCGGGCCTGCGTCCTGGCTGAAAATCTCGCCGATGCTGGTGCGCGAAGCGCGGGCGAGCGGCATGTTGTTGCACTTCAATGCGTTGTTCGAAGGCCTGGCGATCAATCCGGCCGGTGACACGCTGTGGCTGGCCGCCGAACGTGAGCGCCGCGGTTTGTTGCTGATCAAGCGCCAGCAAACAGTGTGGGACTGCGACGGTAGCTGTGTGCTGCTGAGTGAAGGCGGGGTGGAAATGCAGCCAGCGCAATTTCCCCACGCCAGAGCGCGCCCTCGGGATTTTTCTGATCTGTCATTGTTCGACGGCAAGCTGTTTACCCTTGAGCGCAACGCCTTTCAGATCTGTCGCCGTGATGCGGTGACGACCAAGGTCGAGCGCTGCTGGTCGTTTGCTGCCGAGGCCTTGCAGGAAAACCGTCGTTATTCACAGCCCTTTGGGCTGGCGGAAGCGTTGATCGTGGACGTCGACGGTGCCTGGATCGGTATCGACAACAACTACGGTGCGCGCGCCGACGGTGAAGTACGGCCGATTGTGTGGCGCTTTGCCGCGCCTGAAGGTGGCTGGAGTGCCAAGCCATGAGTCAGCAACCGCCGGGCAAACGCGCCGGTCGGGTGTTGATGGTGCTGGCCTGGGGCGCCGCGCTGTTTCTGGCAACGCGGTTCTTCGGTCAATGGGAGGAGCGTCAACAGAATCCCAACACCGTCGTCAGCTCTGAGCAGGGCCAGGGTTTTATCGAGGTGAAGCTGATCGGTAACAGCCAGGGGCATTTTGTCGCCACCGGCCAGATCAACGGCCAGCCCGTGGAGTTCATGCTCGATACCGGCGCAACCGATGTGTCGATCCCGGCCGAAATGGCTGAACGATTGAAACTGGAAAAAGGCTTCGGGGTGACCCTGAGCACGGCCAATGGCTTGAGTGAGGGTTATCGGACCCGCCTCGACCGGCTGCAACTGGGCGCCATCGTGCTGCGTGACGTTCGCGCGCTGGTGGCGCCCGGTTTGCACGGCAATCAAGTGCTGCTCGGCATGAGCGCACTGAACAAACTTGAATTTACCCAGCGCGGTGGCACCATGCTGCTGCGCCAGACCACGAAATAATGAGGCCCGCATGAGCGACTCCCTTGATCTCAGCCTGGACGGTGTAGAACGCCGGTCACTGGCTGACTTCACCGAAAATGCCTACCTCAACTACTCCATGTACGTGATCATGGACCGTGCCTTGCCGCATATCGGCGACGGCCTGAAACCGGTACAGCGACGCATCGTCTATGCGATGAGCGAGTTGGGGCTGGACGCCGATTCCAAGCACAAGAAGTCGGCGCGTACCGTCGGTGACGTGCTCGGTAAATTCCACCCCCACGGCGACTCGGCGTGCTACGAAGCCATGGTGCTGATGGCCCAGCCGTTCAGCTACCGCTACACGCTGGTCGACGGCCAGGGTAACTGGGGTGCGCCGGATGATCCCAAGTCCTTCGCGGCCATGCGTTACACCGAAGCGCGGCTGTCGCGTTATTCCGAAGTGCTGCTCAGCGAACTGGGCCAGGGCACGGCGGACTGGGGCCCGAACTTCGACGGCACCCTGGAAGAACCTCTGGTGTTGCCGGCCCGTTTGCCGAACATCCTGCTCAACGGCACCACCGGTATCGCCGTGGGCATGGCCACCGACGTCCCGCCGCATAACCTGCGCGAAGTCGCGACCGCTTGCGTGCGCTTGCTGGATGAACCGAAAGCCACGGTCGAGCAGCTCTGCGAACACATTCAGGGGCCGGATTATCCGACCGAAGCGGAAATCATCACGCCGCGCGCCGACCTGCTGAAAATCTACGAAACCGGTCGCGGTTCGGTGCGCATGCGCGCTGTTTACCACGTCGAAGACGGCGACATCGTCGTGACGGCGCTGCCGCACCAGGTCTCTGGTGCCAAAGTGCTGGAGCAGATTGCCGCGATGATGCAGGCCAAACCGTCGAAAGCCCCGCAGATCGCGGACTTGCGCGACGAGTCGGACCACGAGAACCCTTGTCGCATCGTGATTATTCCGGTCAACAGCCGGGTCGATCACGAAGCGCTGATGCAGCACCTGTTCGCGACCACCGAGCTGGAATCCAGCTACCGGGTCAACATCAATATCATTGGCCTCGACGGCAAGCCGCAGCTCAAGAACCTGCGTGCATTGCTGGTGGAATGGCTGGAATTCCGCGTGCGGACCGTGCGTCGACGCCTGCAATTCCGTCTGGACAAGGTCGAGCGTCGCCTGCACCTGTTGGACGGCTTGCTGATTGCCTACCTCAACCTGGATGAAGTGATCCACATCATCCGTACCGAGGAGCATCCGAAGGCCAGTCTGATCGAGCGTTTCGCCCTGAGCGAGATCCAGGCCGATTACATTCTCGACACCCGTTTGCGTCAGTTGGCGCGACTGGAAGAAATGAAGCTGCGTGCCGAGCAGGACGAACTGCTCAAGGAGCAGGCCAAGCTGCAAGCCCTGCTGGGCAGCGAAGCCAAGCTGAAGAAACTGGTACGCAGCGAGCTGATCAAAGACGCCGAAACCTATGGCGACGACCGTCGTTCGCCAATCGTCGAGCGCGCCGAAGCCAAAGCGATGACCGAGCACGATCTGCTGCCGAACGAGAAAGTGACGGTCGTGTTGTCGGAAAAAGGCTGGGTTCGCTCCGCCAAAGGTCACGACATCGATGCTACCGGGCTGTCCTACAAGGCCGGGGATGGCTTCAAGACCTCGGCGGCCGGGCGTTCCAACCAGTTTGCGGTGTTTATCGACTCCACCGGCCGCAGTTATTCGGTTGCATCCCACACACTGCCGTCGGCCCGTGGCCAGGGTGAACCGCTGACCGGCCGTCTGACGCCGCCACCAGGGGCGAGCTTCGAATGCGTGCTGATGCCTGAAGACGATGCGCTGTACGTGATCGCATCCGACGCCGGTTACGGTTTCGTGGTCAAGGGCGAAGACCTGCAAGCCAAGAACAAGGCGGGCAAGGCCCTGTTGAGCCTGCCGAACAACGCCAAGGTCATCCTGCCGCGTCCAGTGGCCGACCGTGAACACAACTGGCTGGCCTCGGTGACCACCGAGGGTCGCCTGCTGATCTTCAAAATCAGCGATCTGCCACAATTAGGTAAAGGTAAAGGGAATAAGATCATCGGGATTCCCGGTGAGCGTGTTGCCAGTCGCGAAGAATATGTCACGGACATCGCTGTTTTGCCGGAGGGCGCCACTTTGGTGCTGCAGGCCGGCAAACGTACCTTGTCACTGAAGGCGGACGACCTTGAACACTATAAAGGTGAGCGTGGGCGTCGCGGTAACAAACTGCCACGGGGCTTCCAGAGGGTGGATGCGCTGTTCGTCGAAAACCTCAATTAAGCGTCCTAGAGCGCTCGATCTACGATTTGACGCGTAGATCGACGCTTTGGCGCTGGAGTCGGAACGCATATTCACGGATGATATGGCCTTTCAAGCGCCGGCGTAGCCGAGTGTTCTTCATATTTTTTGAGTATTTTCACTGTGGTGAGCCTTGTGGCAGCCACCTGGATGGGACGATGACTGCTCTGCGCCTTCCTTTTATTTTGATGCTCGCTGGCGTTCTTGGCCTGGCGGGTTGCAGCGTGCACCAGCCGGTGTCGCTGTATCAGCTGGACAGCGGAAGTCCGGCTCAGCCTGCGCAAAGCGCGGGCATGGCGGTATTGTTGGGCCCGGTAACGGTTGCTGATTACCTGCAACGCGAAACCTTGTTGCAGCGTCAGCCGGATGGCAGCCTTCAAGCATCGGCCGACGGTCGTTGGGCGGGCAGCCTGTCGTCGGACATCGATCAGCTGTTGCTGCGTCAGGTCGCTGGTCATCTGGACAGCCAACGCGTTGTCCTGGCACCTGCGACAGTGGGCTTCACGCCGGATGTTCAGGTTCTGCTGACCATCACCCGTCTGGACTCGGGTGTGTCGCAACCGGCGATCCTGGACGCGCAATGGCGCCTGATCGATCGTCGTGGTCAGGTGCGTGATAACCGTATCGTTCATCTGCAGGAGCAGCACTCCGGCGGCACGGCGTCCCAGGTTCAGGCCCAGGGTGTGTTGCTGCAGCGTCTGGCCGAGCAACTGTCCACAGCGCTCAAGCCACTGGCCAACCAGCCACCGATCGCTGAAGCACCGCGTAAACCAGCTGCCAAACCGGCAGCACCGGCAGCAGAGCCCGAGAAACAGCCAAAGATCCCGATGGCCTCGCCGATTCGTACGGATATGGAAGTGTTCAGGTTCTGAGCCTGGATTGAGTCCAGAACAAAGCCCGCCTTGTGCGGGCTTTGTTGTTTTTGCGGGTTGGTTGTAGCAGCTGCGGAGCCTGCGAGGCTGCGTTCGAGGAAGAAGTCCTCGCAGACCTTGTTGGTGCGTTTTGCCTGACCGTGCCCATCGCCTGATTTTACGACTGCTGTGCAGCCGAACGCAGCCTCGCAGGCTCGGCAGCTGCTACAAGAGTTAAGGGACAACAAAAAGCCCGCAGACGATCACTCATCTGCGGGCTTCTCTATAGCGGGCACAAGGTTACGGGTTATGCCCGGCGTTCGTGCATCCGCGCCAGTTGCCGCTCCAGCATCGATGGATAAGGCTCCATCAGGCGTTCTACGCAGCACGCCCCCTCAGGGCTTGCAATCGGGCGGATCCGCGCACGCTGGCGAATCAGCGCGTCATCGCTGATCTTGCGCTCCACCAGCAGCAGGTTGCGGCTGTGTTGCGACAGGGCCAGCGCATCCTGAGCGGTTTCGGTCAGCAGCAGGTCGATCTGGCTCAAGCTGAACAGTTCGTCGCCCAGTGTCAGGCCCAACTGCAATTGCAGGGTGATGCCGCTGTCGGCGACTTCGATCTGCAATTGATGGCCCAGGGCGCGCAGCAGCTCACCGCAGCAGATGGCGTTGGTCAGGTAGTCATCGCCGCTGTCTTCGGTGTGGAACAGCATCAGTGTGCTGCCATCGTTCAGGGTGTGCAGTTCGCTCTGGTAGAGCGACGCCGCCTGATCGAGGCAATCGCGGTAGCGTTTGAGCAGCTCTTCCAGACGTGCGCGGGGCAGGCGACGCAGTTGATCCTGCGCGCCCAGTTGTACCGCCAGTACCGCGCTGTGTTGAGGTACGTTCGATACCTGCGGCTTTGCGATGGATTTCGGCGCATTGTCTGTCGAGTCGTCACGCAGGTCGGCAAACGGATCTTCGTCGTCCTCGTCGTCTTCGACCGTGCTGACAATGCGCCGCGGCGCAGGCTTGAGACCTGCCACCGGTCGGGTTTCATCGAAGCTCGGATCACGCAGGTTGCGAACTTCGAAGGCCGGATCGGCCTCTTCGTCGTCATCGCTGTCGTCGAACTCGGGCTCTGGAACGGGCTCGGGTTCGGCCGGCTCCGGCGCGAAATTGGCGTGCAGCTGACGAGCCAGATCGCCGACTTCATCCTGACGCTCGGTGGCCGGGGTGTATTCGTCGATATTGCGCAGCCACACGCGCAATTGCAGCAGCGGCGTGGAGATATTGCGGCCCAGGCGCAGGCTCAAGGCCAGGGACAGCGCCAGCAGAATCGCGCTCAGAATGCCCATGCTTTGCAGGCTGATGGTCATCGGCTGCTGGAACTGATCCATGTCCAGGCTGATGCGCAGTTGCCCGGCGGTCACGTCCTGGAAGGTGATCTTGCTCTGGTACATGCCTTCGGCTTCGCCCAGCAGGCCGTGCTTGGGACGCTGACCGGCTTCGGCGAGGATGCGGTTATCCACGCTGTAGATGGCAGCGTGGGCCACCAGCTTGTTCTTGGTCAGGTTGTTGAGCAGCACATTCAGGCTGAGGATGTCGTTGGACACCAACAGCTCCGTGGCCGACGTAGCCGTCTGGGTAGTCAGGCTTTCGCCCAGGGCATCCGCCTGCTCGTGCATGGCCTGCTTGAACTGCAAACCCATCACACAGGCATAGATCACCAGGGCCAGAGCGACCAGGATCACGTTATGGCTGGCAATGCGTAATGCGATCGGTACACGGCGATGACGCAGTGCCCGGAAGATCAGCAGAAAGAAGTTGTCGGTTTTTACTGGCGTGGGCCGGTTCACTTGAGCTCGGCTCTTTGTCCGTGAAGTTGACGCGCAGTATAGCGACAGGCCCTAGGCCGTCAAAGCGCTCGCGGTGCCCGATGGTCACTGAAAATGGGTAGAATGCGGTTTTTTTCCACCTGCGGGGGTGCGCCTTGCGCGAAATCGTCCTGATAAACATCACGGGAGTCGACCGTCCGGGTCTGACTGCGGCCATAACCGGCGTTCTGGCCCAGGGTGGTGTGAACATTCTCGACATCGGTCAGGCGGTGATCCACGACACCCTGTCGTTCGGCATCCTGGTTGAAATTCCTGCCACCGAGCAAGGCAACTCGGTGCTCAAAGACATCCTGTTCAAAGGCTATGAGCTTGAGCAACAAGTGCGTTTCACGCCGGTGTCCGAAGAGGATTACCAGCAGTGGGTCGGCAACCAGGGCAAGAAACGCCACATCGTCACCCTGTTGACCCGCAAAGTGACCGCCGAGCAGTTGCAGCGTGTGAGTTCGATCACCGCCAAATACGGTCTGAACATCGACCATATCGACCGTCTGTCCGGGCGCATGCCGCTGGACACCCCGGCCGACAAGGGCAAGGGTTGCATCGAGTTTTCCGTGCGTGGCGAAGCGGCTGACCCGCAAGCGCTGCGGGCTGAATTCCTCAGCGTTGCGCAAGAGCTGAACGTCGACATCGCCTTCCAGGAAGATTCGCTGTTCCGCCGTAACCGTCGTCTGGCGGTGTTCGACATGGACTCGACGCTGATTGAAGCCGAGGTCATCGACGAACTGGCCAAGGCCGCCGGCGTTGGCGACCAGGTGTCCGCGATTACTGAGCGGGCGATGGCCGGCGAGCTGGACTTCCGCGCCAGCTTCAAGGAGCGCCTGGCCTTGCTGCAAGGGCTGGACGTCAGCGTGCTGGACGCCATCGGTGCTTCCCTGCGCCTGACCGAAGGCGCCGAAACCCTGTTCGCCGAACTCAAGCGCCTGGGCTACAAGACCGCGATTCTGTCGGGCGGCTTCACCTACTTCGCCAAGCAACTGCAAGCCAAGCTGGGCATCGACTATGTGTTCGCCAACGAACTGGAAGTGGTCGACGGCAAGGTCACCGGCGTGGCGGTCGAGCCGATTGTCGATGCGCAGCGCAAGGCGGATTTGCTGCGTGAGCTGGCGCATAAAGAAGGTTTGCGTCTGGAGCAGACGATTGCCGTCGGTGACGGTGCCAACGACCTGCCGATGCTGGCGATTGCCGGGCTGGGCGTAGCGTTCCGCGCCAAACCATTGGTCAAACAATCGGCGAAGCAGGCGATTTCCACCCTTGGGCTGGATGGTGTGCTGTATCTGCTGGGTTTCCGGGATCGCGACGGGCAGCTCTGAGTTTTCGACCGTCCGGGCGAGCCCCATCACGAGCCTGCTCGCGATAGGGGCACCCTCTGGGACTCGCCGTTATAGCGACTTCCACAACGAATCAAACTCTTGCGCTACCCCGACCACGCCGCCTTCCGCGGCGTTTTCGTTTCTGGCTACCTCCAGCGAACGGTAGGCAAACTGATTGAAGCTGTTGGTGCTCGTCATCCGTCGCTCCAGCTCGGCCGGGCGTTCCTGGCCATTGGTGTTGATCAGCACCTTATTCCCTTCCTGGAACGGCAGGCGCGGGGTGAGCAGGGTGGCCGGCAAGTCGATGGCGCTGATGGCGGGCAGTAACAGCCCGCGCAAGTACTGGCTGTGCTCGTCGTCGGAGCGAATCAGTTGCAGGCCGCAGGGCTCGGCGTAAGGCGCAACCTGCTCGATACCCATCTGCGTGCCACCGCCCCGTACCTGGCGGATCCAGCGCACCACGGCAACGCTCCAGCCTTGACCGGCCGTATCCTCGATACCGACCATTTCGCCAGCCTGCAGTTCGGCAGGCACTGCGCCGGGCCAGGCCAGGCAATAACCGCCAGGGCTGTGATTGATCACCGGTAGCGCGTAGGTCGGGAAATGCTGTTGGCCGGACGCCTCGTGGTTGTCATGTTTCTGAAGGTGTGGATATTCGATCTCTTCGTAGGGCAGCAGCGTGTCTGCCGTGCCATGGGGGGCGGCGTCGAAGGCCTGTTTCCATTGGTCCTTGGCGCGTCCTGTCGGCTCGGTTGCCGAGAACTGCGCGGGACGGGCGCCGGTTTTTTTCAGGATGTCGTTGAACGGGCGTTTGCCACCGAGATAAAAGTGCAGGGCGCTCATGCCCACGCACAGGGTCAACGTGCCGTGGCCGACGGTGCGCTGGAAGCCGCGCTCGGAGGCCTGCCCCCAGGCGGCATGCAGGTGTTGCAGCGTATCCAGATTGAGGCCCATCGGAACCGGCAGCGGCGATGCCTTGTCGGCCGATTGTTGCAGATGGGTTTCGATGGCGGCGACCAAGGGCTGCGGGTCGATCCTCAACAAGCGCTCCTGGTGTTCGGCCGGGAACTTGGTGCGATAACGCGGGCCGCTGTCGAGGTCCGAGGCGACGGCAAACAGCCCGCTGTCCGGTTTGGCTGGTTGCAGTTTGATCCATTGGCTCCAGGGTTCCAGCACCTCGGCGAGCCGGGCGATCTGGTTCTGGCGCAGTTGATTGCAGCGTGAAGCGCCCAGCAGGAGGGCGACGACGTAGGTCTGCTCGATACTCAGGCTTTGCGTCTGGCTGGCCAGTTCATCGCGCACGCTCTGATGTTGCAGCTGATGTTCGCAGCCGATCCGGTACAGCTGATGCAGTTCCAGCCACAGCCCTTCGGGCGCCGGGCAATAGAGCTCAGTTGCGCGGATCAACGTACCGTTCAAGCAATGGACGGCACGTTGCAATGACTGGGTCAGCAGCGGCGCACGGTCTTTACTGAAGCGCGGTGCGATGCGGACGACGATCTGCTTGTAGCCGATCGCCAAGTGGCTCTGCAGCGCCTGGCAAAGGTTGGCGATTTTGCGCGAACGCTCGTCGAGCACAATGGCCTGATGCAGGAAATGCCGCTCCAGGTGCTTGCAGACGTAATACACCTCGGGCCGCAGCAATTCGAGCAATTGCAGGCGATTGTCGCTGGGTGTGAGCAACTGGTTGAGTTCGCTCAGGCCTTGATACAACTGGCGAGCGGTTTCACCGATGTTGGCTTTGGGCAGGTTGGCGATCCAGCGCTTGAGGTCGCGTGGCGTGGCTTCGCAGAAAGACAGGCGCGACTGCGTCGGGATCGGTGCGCGTAGCAGCAGGGCAGGATTGGTCTCATTCATGCCGTGGACAAACTCCGACCGTGAAATGGGCAACGAATGACTTTGACTGTAGCAGCTATGAACGCTGGAGGAGGGGGCGCAGCGGGAGGAAATGCCCGATCCCACGAAAGGCGTTCGTGGGATCGGATCGAGGGATCAGGAGGTTGGCAGGCCGATGCCCTGGCCCATCTGCACTGGCGAAA
This sequence comes from Pseudomonas sp. 05N434, assembly GCF_056396965.1. Classification (NCBI taxonomy): domain Bacteria; kingdom Pseudomonadati; phylum Pseudomonadota; class Gammaproteobacteria; order Pseudomonadales; family Pseudomonadaceae; genus Pseudomonas; species Pseudomonas sp. 05N434. Next base: position 6,958 of record NZ_JBFTMK010000009.1, on the reverse strand, counting down.
GGGCGCCCAGCCCTTCAGTCCATTTCACTTGATCCGGCCCGAACAGCACGACCGCCGTAGAACCGAGCTTGAAACGACCCAGTTCCGCACCTTTTTCCAAGTGAATCGGCGCACGGGCCGCTTCGTCGTAGCGGAAGGTTTTCAGCTCGCGTTTTGGCGGTGTGACCAAGCCAGCCCAAACGGTTTCGATCGACGCCACAATCATCGCGCCCACCAGTACCACGGCCATCGGGCCGCGTTCAGTGTCGAAAATGCACGCTACACGCTCGTTGCGGGCGAACAGTTCCGGAACGTTTTCAGCGGTGGTCTGGTTGACCGAGAAGATGCGGCCGGGGATGTAGACCATCTCGCGCAGGGTGCCGGCCAGCGGCATGTGCACACGGTGGTAGTCTTTCGGCGACAGATAAATGGTGGCGAAATCGCCGCCCATGAAGGGCGCTGCGTTGGCTGCGTCGCCACCCAGCAGTTCCAGTACGCTGAAGCTGTGGCCCTTGGCCTGGAAAACGCGACCGTGTTCGATCGGGCCGAGCTGGCTGACGGCACCGTCGGCCGGGCTGAGGATCGCGCCCGGGGTTTGATCCAGCGGGCGAGCGCCGTCTTTCAAGGCGCGGGTGAAGAACGCATTGAAGTGCTCGTAAGCGGTCAGGTCTTCGACCAGCGCCTGGGACATGTCCACTTGATAACGCTTGGCGAACCAGGCGGTAAAGGCATTCTTGAACCAGCGCACGCGGCATTCGGCAATGCAGCCGGCCAGTCGCGAGAGCAAGTGATGGGGCAGCAGGTATTGGCTGAGGATAAACAAACGCTTATTCATTAACTGTCCTTGAAAAACTTAAATCTCTACGGGCGTGTCAGGGTGGTTGCCCCATTCGCCCCAGGAGCCGGCGTAGCCTTTGACCCGCGGATAACCGAGCGCCTTGGCCACCAGATAGGTGAAGCCAGAACGATGGTGTGTCTGGCAGTGGGTAATGACTTCTTTGTCTTTGGTAATGCCGAGTTGTTCCAGGATTTTCGGCATGTCGGTGCGGATGCGCAGGTTGCGCGCCTGATCCATGCCGGCGGTCCATTCGAAATTGACCGCGCCGGGGATGTGCCCGCCCTTGGCCGCCAACACTTTCTCGCCGGAGTATTCCTGCGGGCCGCGTGCGTCCCAGATCGCCAGGTCAGCGGCGCCGAGGCGGCTTTGCAGGTATTCGCGGGTGGCGACAGGTTCGTCGTGCAGGGTCAGGGCGACCGGGCCGCCGACTGCCGGCGGGATCTGGATCGACATGGGCAAGCCTTCCGCCAGCCAGGCCGGCAGGCCGCCGTCGACATAGTGATATTTGCTGTGGCCGATGACATCCAGCAGCCAGATAAAGCGCCCGGCCCAACCGCCGCCTTCGTCGTCATAGACGACATAGACTGCATCGGGGTTGTGCCCCAGTTCGCCGAACAATGCTTCAAGCGCGGCGTGGGTCGGCAACAGACCAGGCGCAGGTGCCTGCCCCAGCTGAGTGCGTTTTGGATCGACAAAGCGTGCACCGGGGATATGCCCTTCGGCATAGCGGGCGCTGCTGGTCAGGTCCACCAGAATCAGTTCGCGGGAGTCGAGACGCGGGAGCAGGTCGCTCGGTTCGATCACCAGCGCCAAGCCAGAGAAGTCAGACATGTGAGGTCTCCAGAGCACAAAGGGGAGGATTGTAGCGCAGCGTCATGAGGGCCTGTTATCAGTTATTTTGGGGCAGGAAATAACTGATAACAGGCCCTAGCGGTGGCTAAAGCTGTGCAGGGCCTTTTCGATGCATTGAGCGGTTTTGCCGAACGCTTGCACGGTGATTTCCGAGAACGGTCCGCCGCCCTGATCCGCTACCACGATCATGATCACCCGGCCGTTATTGACCAGTGAGCGCAGCAGCAGGTGTTCGCCGCTGAACTGTGAGCGCAGGCTGGCTGGCAGCAGGGCCGAGAATTGTGCGTTGTTGGCCGGCGTCAGGCGCACCTGGGCCTGTTGCGCGAGCAGGCGTTGCAGCACGGTGCTCTGACTGACCACCAGGTTCAGGCCGGCCACTTCCTTGGGCAGCCCGGCGGTCTGGTGCACACGCAAATTGGCGTGCGTGCGATCGGCCATCAGAATCATCACCCGGCGCATGCCACACGCCACCAGGGCGTCCCGGGCCGATGTGGTCAAGTGCATGGCATTGGTAAAGCGGCTCGGCTCCACCAGCAATTCGGCGCATTGCTTGCGCCACTTCGCCAGGTCTTCGGTGGTCGGTGCCGGTGCGGGCAACAAACCGGCATGCACGCGGTGCGCACCCGGTGGCCAGATCAGCGATTCGGCCGCGTGCCAGAGGTCCGGCATAGCGTGTTGACGAGCGCTGTTGGCGGCCTGCTGGTGCATTTGTTGTTGCACCTCATCCATCGGCATTTGCAGGTAAAGACTGGTCAGGTACTGCCAGCGCTCGCAGTGGGGGCTGTCCCAGGCCTGTTGTGCCGCCAACGCCAGACCGTTGGCCAGCAGCACGGTATTGGCAGGCTGATTGAGCCAGCGGCGTAACGTCGGGTCGTCATCAAGGCGGTTCTGTTGGCGCAATGGGTGGTCGCTGTCGCGCGCGATGCGCAGGACTTTCACCAGCTCACGTTGTTCGCTGCGCAGCAGCCGATAACCTTGCTGTACCCAGATCGGCAGGCGCCAGACGTCCACCAGTGCCAGACAGATGTCCAGCAGGCGCACGCCGAACAATTGCTTTTCGACTTTGCGTGCCGACTCGCCTTTATGGATAACCCGCAGCTCCCATTCTTCAAGCAACTGCGGGTGGGTCAGCGCCATGGGCCAGAGTGGCGAAAGAAACAGCAGGCTGCCCCAGTGGATGTCCTGCCACAGTCGCGCCAGGCGACTGGCGAAAAAGCCGTTGGCCTGTTGAGTGGCGTGCTGGCTGATCAGTTGAAGCTGGCGCAGGGCGACGGGGATTTGCAATTGGGGTTCGGCGGGCAGGCGGTCGAGCAGTTCTTCGGTGCGTTTCAAACCGAGGCGATTGATCGCCACCTCAAGGTTTTCAGCAGGCTCGGTCATGCTGCCATGGGTGTGACGGTTGGCTTCGCGAATCACGCTCAAGGCCAGGGCCGGGCTTTCCTGCATCAGTTCGGCGATGTCGCGCAGGGAACTGCGGTTATCGCGGATGGCTTTGCAGACCCGGTCGTGGCTGGCTTGCGGAACCGGCAGGCGCACGCCATCGAGAAGCTTGACCCAGCCTTCAAGCGTGGTTGGTTTTGGCGTTGGGACGTTCGTTTCGTTAGCCATGTCTGGACGCGATCATCGTCTGCTTTACCTATGCCCTGAACGGGTCAAATTAGCTTTTCGCCTTAACTGGCTATAGTCTGGCGCAGTTTTGCCGATAAGTAGAAGAAGAGATTTTTTAACTTCCGAATATGACCTTGAACCCGACTCAGTAAGTGCTCTCCTACCTATGGCTAAAATTATCGGCATCATCGTCGTATTCGCGAGCGTGCTCGGCGGATACGTGCTTTCCCACGGCAAGATTGCCGCTCTCATCCAGCCTTTCGAGGTGATGATTATCGGTGGCGCGGCCCTTGGCGCCTTCCTGCAGGCCAACCCCGGCCACATGACAATGCACGTGCTCAAGAAGTCCTTGGGCATGTTCAGCTCGCGTTTCAACCACACCTTCTACCTGGAAGTGCTGGGGCTGATTTACGAGATCCTCAACAAGAGCCGTCGCGAAGGCATGATGGCGATCGAAGGCGACATCGAAGATGCCGCCGCGAGCCCGATCTTCGCCAAGTACCCGGCGGTGCTCAAAGACGAACGCATGACCGCGTTCATCTGCGATTACCTGCGCATCATGTCCTCCGGCAACATGGCTCCCCATGAGCTGGAAGGCCTGTTCGACATGGAACTCTACAGCCTCAAGGAAGACCTCGAGCACCCGTCCCACGCGGTGAACGGCATCGCCGACGCCATGCCCGGTTTCGGTATCGTCGCGGCGGTATTGGGGATCGTGGTGACCATGGCATCCCTGGGCGAAGGCGACCAGAAGTCCATCGGTCTGCACGTGGGTSCGGCACTGGTCGGTACCTTCTTCGGTATTCTCGCGGCCTACGGTTTCTTTGGTCCGCTGGCCCACTCCCTGGCTCACGATGCCAAGGAAGAACTGAACACCTACGAAGCCATCAAGGCTTCGCTGGTGGCTTCGGCTTCCGGGATGCCGCCGTCGCTGGCGGTGGAGTTCGGTCGCAAGGTTCTGTACCCGGCGCACCGTCCTAGCTTCGCTGAGCTGGAACAAGCGGTTCGCGGTCGTTAAGTCATGGAAAATAACCAGCCGATAATCATCAAGCGCGTCAAGCGCATCGCCGGAGGGCATCACGGGGGCGCCTGGAAAATCGCCTTCGCGGACTTCGCGACGGCGATGATGGCGTTCTTCCTGGTGTTGTGGCTGCTGTCCACCGCGACGCCTGAACAGAAGATCGCCATCGCCGGTTACTTCAAGGACCCGGTCGGGTTTTCCGAAAGCGGTACACCGTACATCATCGACCTGGGCGGCACGCCGACCCTGGCGCCGGAGAACACCCTCAACCCGGAGGTGAAATCTCAGCCGCAGCCAGACAAGGTGACCATCGACGCCGAGCAGGTTGAAGGCATGGCCGAGCAGGTCGAGAAGGAACGCCTGGAGTTGTTGCTGCAAGAGTTGCAGAACAAGGTCAATGAAAACCCGCAATTGCAGAAATTCAAGGACCAGATCCTCTTCGAGATCACCCAGGACGGTTTGCGCATCCAGATCATGGACGCCGAAAACCGCCCGATGTTCGACTCTGGCAGTGCGCGTCTGAAGCCGTACTTCGAAGACATTCTGCTGGCCATGGCCGACACCATCAAAGCGGTGCCGAACAAGATCAGCATCAGCGGCCACACCGATGCCAAGCCGTACTCGGGCACCGGCGATTTCGGTAACTGGGAACTCTCGGCCAATCGCGCCAACGCGGCTCGTCGTGCATTGGTCGCCGGCAGTTATCCGGATGCCCAGGTCGCGCGAGTCGTCGGTTATGCCTCGTCGGCGCTGTTCGACAGGGAGAACCCGTTCAATCCGGTCAATCGCCGGATCGACATCGTGGTGCTGACCAAGAAAGCCCAGCGCGCCATCGAAGGTGAACAAGGTGCCGAACCGGCGCCAGCGCCGACGCAAGGGCAGGGTGGCCCGGGCGAAGTGCATGCGCCGCCAGCCGATCCGAACGCATTGCCGGCGGATAAGGAACCGCTGCCGGCACACGAACTTCGTGAGCGTTTGAATCTGTTTGATAATCCGGCGCCGAAGCCGGGCGAACCGCCCAAACCCGCTGTACCGCCCAAGCAATAACCTGCAGAAAAGCCACCATGAGTGGCTTTTCTGTTTCTGGCTGCGTCACTGCAGCGTCGCACTGACTCGACTCACTGCAAGTTTGTTTTCGGAATCATGGAAGATCAGTAATGGAAAGACTCAAGTCCTATTTTCAGCAGCATGGCAATGCACCCTTCAAGTTTGGTGAAGGGCGGGTCAGTGGCTACATCTCAGCCACGCTCGGGCTATTGAGCCTGCTGGCGGTATTGTGCTTTCTCTTTCCCGAATGGCTGACCACCGCCGAACTGCGCAAGGTGTACGACGAACAGTTTGCGCGCACCACGCTATTGCTTGGGCTGGTACTGTCTTTCAGCCTGGGCACCCTGAATATCCTGCTCAACAAGCGAAAGCGCTTGGGGATTACCGGACTTGTCGCCTCGGGGCTGGCGGTGTTTCTCGGCGGCACCAATGTGCAKATCAGCTCGATTGGGCAGACACCGTACTCGCTGGGGCTGGACTGGTTCGTCCTGGCTCTGCTGGTGTCGGCCATCGTCTTTATCCCCCTGGAAAAACTCTATTCCAAGGACCCTGAGCAAAACATTCTGCGTCCGCACTGGCGAACTGACCTGACCTACTTTTTTGTCAGTCATATGCTGGTGCAGTTCATCCTGATTTTCATCACTGCCTCGTCGAGCTTTATGGCTGGCTGGGCCGTGTCGGCGGATTTGCAGGCCAGCGTACAAAGCCTGCCGATCGTTGTGCAGTTCTTGCTGGCGGTATTGGTGGCTGACCTCGGTCAGTACTGGCTGCATCGGCTGTATCACGTCGTGCCATGGTTATGGCGCATGCATGCCGTACATCACTCAAGCACGCACATGGATTGGCTCGCCGGTTCGCGTGTCCACTTCATCGAGATTCTGCTCACCCGTACCGGCGTGCTGGTGCCTTTGATGCTGCTGGGTTTTGCGCCCCAGGCGTTGAACGCCTACGTGATTCTGGTCGGGGTGCAGGCAGTGCTGGCCCACGCCAATGTACGGATCAACGGCGGCTGGCTGAATTATGTGCTGGTCCTGCCGCGCTATCACCATTGGCATCATGCCCGGCACAAGGATTACATCTACAAGAACTATGCGATCCATACGCCGCTGGTGGATATGCTGTTTGGCACCTTCAAGTTGCCACCCAAGGAGTGGCCGACGCGCTACGGGGTTTTTGGCAAGGACTTGCCGGGCGGTATCCTGCGCCAGCACTTGTACCCGTTCCAGAAGCCTGGCCTGAAGAGCGTCGAGCCGAAACCGCCGGCAGCGGTTTCCTGAGGCCAAAAAAAGCCGCGATGATCGCGGCTTTTTTGTCTCTGCTGCTTCGTCCTGAATAAGGTTTACACCTTCTGGCTTCTTATCAGGAAGTCGTTATGGACAATCACTCCTTGCCACAGCTTCAACGGCAAAACCGCTGGATTGGATGCCGCTAATCATTTTCGTGGCGTCACGAAAATGATCGGCAAAGGCGGGCAGCGACTGTCGATCTGGAACTCGAATAAGACAGCAACGAACGGAAGGTGGATTGATTAACCGCGCGATGGGCTGGCGGTGCCGGCGGTAAAAATCAAGGAGTGAGGCTTGTTCGGAGAATGATGTAGGACAGTTCCGAGG
>NZ_JBFTMK010000008.1:0-23972 GCF_056396965.1 Pseudomonas sp. 05N434 | reverse complement strand
TCACAAGATGTTTTATGGCCTGTTCAGCATCCCATCGTTTATTGTCCTGTGCCTGCGCCCCCGCGAACTCAAAGAGTTGCTGCGCGAACCGATCTTCGTCGCGGTGCTGTTGTTCGCCGCCTGGGCCTTGCTCAGCCTGAGCTGGGGGCCGCCGATGGATCAAAGCGTCACCGGTCAGTTCAAACCCGCTTTGCACACCCTGCTGTTGTTCGCTGGCTGCTACCTGCTGGTGCGCTACCGAAGCGAGATCATCCAGCCCCTGCTGTTCAGTGCCGCAATGGTCGGGCTGATCGCGTCGGCCTACAACCTGTTCATGTTTACCCGCCACTACGAGCCGGGCATGCGCCTGATCGGGAGCGGCGCATTCGACAACCCACTGCTCAGCTCCCACGTATTCGGCTTTTTTTGTACCTACTGGCTGAGCGTGAGCATGACCTGCAAGCGTCGCCAGATGCTCTGGCTGAGCATCCCGGCGATGGCGATCATGTTCGCCACGGTGATCGCCACCGGCTCCAGAACCCCGCTGGTTGCTTTGACACTGGCTGCRTTATGGCTGAGTTTCATCAGCTGGAACCGTCGTTCTTTCATATTGCTGGGTACCCTGTTGATCGGTGGCGCAGCGGTTGCCGTACTGTTTTCGCAGATGATCGTCGAGCGCGGCGACTCCTATCGCTTTGAAATCTGGCAGCTGGCCCTGCAAAAAATTGCCGAGCACCCGTGGATCGGTCATGGCTACAACGCCACCCTGACTCTCGACCCCGGTATCGGCTACACCTTGCAGGAGCCTCATAGCTTCGCCTTGGGGGTGCTCTATTACGTTGGTATTTTCGGCTTGCTGCCGTGGCTGTTCTTCCAGGTCCGGTGCTTGCTGAATAGCTGGCGGTATCGCCTGCAGCCGTTGTTCATCATCGCCTCGACCTGGCTGGTATTCGGCATCGGCGCCGGCCTGACCGAAGGCGGCGGTATCATTTCCCGGCCCAAGGAGCACTGGTTTTTGCTGTGGATTCCGCTGGCGCTGATCGCCGCATTAAGCATCAACCAACGGGCCAGGCGCCTATTGGCAATGCCGATCAGGACCTTGACGCCGGCCGCCCTGCAACAGTTGACCGCCAGTGCCCAGGTGATCGAGGAAGACGGGCTAGGGCCAAAAGTCCTGCGCCTGGTCGATGGCAGCTTCCTCAAGTTGTTCCGCCGCCGTCGCTGGTACACCTCGGGTAGCTTCAACCCCTATTCCGAACGGTTCGCCGCCAACAGCGAGCAATTGCGCAACCTGGGTATCCCGACCCCGCAAATTCTGGACCTGTATCGACTCAAGGACGGTAGCAGTGCCGTACACTATTCGCCGCTGCCGGGCAGCACTTTGCGTCAGGTTCTTCAAGGCATCACCGCGCCCGCGGTGCGTCAGGCGCTGGTTGAGCGTTTCGGCAAGTTCATGGCGCAACTGCATGAACAAGGTGTCTATTTCCGATCACTGCACCTGGGCAATGTACTGGTACTGGATGACGGTGAGTTCGGCCTGATCGATCTGGCGGACATGCGCATCTATCCGTCATCGCTGAGCCTGTCCCTGCGCAAGCGCAATCTGCGCCATATGCAGCGTTACGCCGTGGATCGACGCTGGCTGTTCGAAGACCACTTTGGCGCGCTACTTCAGGGCTACGCCGTGATGGCGTCGAAATCTGCAGTGGATAACCTACACAGGCAAGTACTGACCGGGAGTCATCCCGCCCGGGCTCATTAATAGTCGAAACCAACCCGTTCATTGCGCTGGCGGCCTACCTGCTGGCCATCGTGACCGCCGCCCTGTTCCCGACACCTCAGGCATGCCGGTGAGGGCCGCTATACCGGCATCGATGGCTGCGCGTGTCAGGGTGGGCTCAGTCTTTTTCCAGCGGTGAGAAATACAGCCGCCCCAGGCCGCGCCAAGTCTTCTTGTTCCAGGCCTTGAACGGTATCTGCGCCAGCAGTTCGCGCGCCAGCTTGCGGTCGCGATTGGAGGTTTTCAGGAACATCGAGCTGAGGAATTTGTAGCGCACCTCGTCGTACAGCGGATGATCGCTGAACAGCGCGTAGGAGCGCAGGATGTTGTCGATCATGAAGCGGTTATTCTTGTAGGAGTTGGTGGCGTGCTTGCGATAGCGCGCCATCAGCACATTCAGGCCATCGATGAAGTAACCGGCGCGGGTCACCTTCAACTCGATCAGCAAGTCCTCCAGGCGAATGTTCGGATCGAAGCCGCCTACCTTGTCCAGCGCTTCACGGCGAATCATCAGGGTCGGCGCCGGCGGATAAGGCTTGCGCTCCAGGAACATGTCATCGAAGTCCAGACGACGGAACGGCACATCGCGACGCTGACGATTCTCCGGATAGAGATTGCCGTCGGCGTCGATCAGTTCGATGTTGCCGGCGCAGATCCCGACCTCGGGCTTGCCATCCATATACGCCACCTGGGTGGCGATGCGCTCCGGCAACATGATGTCATCGGACCCGAACGGCACGATCAAACTGCCCTTTGAGCGCGCAATGGCGCCGTTGAGGGTGTTGGTCAGCCCCTGGTTCTGCTGGACCCGGAAATCGAAATCGTGCTGCGCCTGCAAGGCATTGATGCGCTCGACGCTGTCATCGCTGGAGCCGTCATCGATGACCAGCAACTCGATATTCTTGTAGGTCTGGGTGAGGACGCTGAGGATGCTTTCCTCGATATAGCGACCGTGGTTGTACGACGCGATGATGACCGTGACGAGAGGTTGCACGTCGTTCATGGTTGCTCCCTGCGGGCTTGACTCAAGCCGGAGTCGATCAGGTTCAGGTACTCCTGGCGGAATACCTCGATGTCGTGTTGCTCCTGGAGATAGCGGTAGGCCTGTTCACCCTTGGCCTTGAGCTCGTCATCCGACAGCCCCAGGTAGTTCTCCAGCGCTGCGACCAGCGTCGGCACGTCCGCCGGGGTAATTGCCAGACCGCCCGCGCCCTGAATCAGCGGCAACATGGCCGGTACGTTCGAGGCGATTACCGGCAGGTGCCCGCTCATGCCCTCGAGCAATGCCAGCCCCAGGCCTTCAGCCAAGGACGGCATGGTCCAGATGTCGAACGCCCGAACATACTGCAAGGCGTTTTCCTTGAAACCCAGCAAATGCGCACGACCGGTCAACCCAAGGCGCTCGATCTCGGCGGCCAGGCGCGACTCTTCACGCCCCGCACCAATGATTGCCAGTTGGGTGTTCGGGTATTTGTCCTTGAGGGTGGCAAAGGCCTGCAGCAGGTAGGTGTGGCCCTTGACCGGCACCAGCCGGCCCAATGCACCGATCAAGCGCACCGACGGTTCGATGCCCAATAACTCGCGAGCACGCTCGCGGCTGTGCTGCAAACCTTCAGCCTGCTCGATGTCGATGGCGTTGGTGATCGCGTAGGTATTCTGGTCGGTAAAGCCGCAGTCGCAATCGAGCAGGTACTGTTTGACCGCTGGCGACACGCCGACAAAGCGCCAATGGCGATCGATCAGGCGTTGGGTCTGGCGGCGCCGGTAAAACCGGTCGTACTCGCCAAAACCGTGGGAGATGCCGATGCACAGCGGTACTTTCAACCAACGGTTGAGCGCCAGCATCATGTTTACCGGTTTGAAGCGATTGCAAATCACCACGTCGAATTTTTCTGCGCGGCAAAACTTGTACAACTGCCACATGGCGCGCAGGCGCATGCCCTTGAGGGACTTGTCGGAAAACTCGAAATACACCGAACGGTCGGCGCGACTTACGGCCTCGCCAGGCCCGGGCTTGCCCCGCAGGAACGCCGCGGTCACTTCATAGCGATCGCTCGGCAGGGCCTTGACGATCTGCTCCGCGAGGTCGGCAAAATCATGGGCTTTGACGTTGTAGTCCGGCTGCAACTGCAGAACCTTTGACCGTTGACTCATAACTCTCCCCGGTGAAAACCAGTCGCATCGATGACCCATGCCGGCTCGGCGGCGAGGCGCCTGATCTCGGCTGGATCGGGTGGGGGCAACCGTGACCATTCGTTGCGTTTCCAGCAGACGAAGTGGAAATACGGATACCGGCGGTCGCCATCGCGATCGTTACTCAAACAGCCATTGCGCCAATACCAGTGCTGCGGAAAATCATTCGTGCCGTCGTGCCACTTGATGCAACCGCCCGGCGTACTGAACGCCTCGATGAATTCGCTGCGGCGGCGCCACGAATTGAGCTTGCCCAACAGAGAGAACAGTGGCTCGGGAAAATTCTTGCGCCAGAGGAAGATCCGACTGAATGCGCCTTCATCCAGCGCGTGATGCGCCTGATCGGTAAAGCGTGTTTGCCAGTCCTTGATCYGCATGAACAACTCACGTTTGCGGGCAGTGTTGCGCATCAGACAGAGATGGCCTGCCACCCGCCGCTCGTGGGTAGAGAACAGGTCATAACTGGCCAACCGATCAGCGGTGAAATAACTTCGCAGGTCACCAAATACCAGATCAATATCGCCGAACGCCCAGAAATCATAGCCTTGCAGGCGGTCGACATGAATATGCCCCAAGGCAGGCTTGATGTCGCAGAGCTTATAAGGCGCGTCCGGCACAAAGTCGATATTCAGCCGCTGTGACACCAGCGCGCAGTACTCGCTGAAACTCATGGCTTCAACAGTCACGTTGGGCGGCAGGTTCTCAGGAGTACCGCAATCACTGAACAGCAACCAGTCGATATCGGCGTTGCGTCGGCAACTCTCGAGGAAAAACGGCATCCAGAACGGCCAATGACCGAAATACGGAATCAGGAACAGGATGCGCGGGCATGGATTGATCACAGAAATACTCACTGCTGCGTGGATACGGCGCCATGCTAGGCCGCGCGATACTTCATTTCTGCCTAACAGATGTTTCACCATGCTTCAGAACCCAGAACAACTCATGCTGCCTGACCGCCTTGCGAAAGAACTCGTTCTCGCCATAGACGGGTGGCACCCTACTGGCCAGAAGCCACTGTATCAACCGTCGTAAACGTCGCTTGAACGGCATGGGCGGTTGCAGGTCGTGCATCATGCCCAACGCCATTGCTTTATCACGCTGACGCGCCAAAGGCATTCGCAGACAGCAGGGCTGCATCGGCGTTGTCGAATCGAACGTCGGTGGCAGGGCGATGCCATGACCCGCATCCCCCATAGGCCAACGATCATTGTCATGCAGATGGTTGGCATAGCCAAGCACGGTGGTCGGCTGCCACTCCAGCCCGCTCAACGCTTCGAGAACCGCTGCCTGGGCACAGATGTGATCCGGGTGCGGGTCGAGGGACGGATGCGGCAATACGATCACTTGCGGACGCGCCCTCAGCAACAGTTCACGCAGATCGGCCAGTAAATTATTCCAGGTCGGCGCACCATCGACATCGCCCGGCAGGGCAAATGGATTCAACTGACGAAATAACCGGGTGTCTCCCAAATCCGCTTCGCGCGAACCCACCGGTGTGGCCGGCGCGGCCTGCATCGCCGCCAGTTGCAGGCAAAAATACCCCAACTGCACGCAATGGGCCTCAGGCACCCCGGCCCAGCGCGGTACGGCGATGCTATCCCAGGCCCGCAAACGGCCTTTGAGACGAGCCGCCTCGACCGTGTTCAGACCCATCTGTTGATAATGTTCGGCTTCAATTTCACCGGCGGTCAGGGTGACGATCCAGGCTTCGTCGGCCTGGCTGTACAAACCGTATGCGGCCAATTCAGCGTCGTCGGCATGGGGTGCAATCACCATCACTCGCTGACGGCGGTAGTCCGGTTGCTCGAACGCCCAGAGCACAGGCTCGCCGAGCAACCGACAGAAACGCCCGCGCAGACGCAACTCGCCTTGCGACAACACGTTTGCCTGACCACTGAGATTGAGGTAACGCAGGCCGTTTACACCGCGCTCGAAGGTTTGCCGGTCGGGGTTATCCCCCCCCAGCAACTCGACCACCGGATCGATAAAGCGCCCCAGCCAAGTACTTTTCACCCGCAGCGCCAGTATCAGCGTGGCGTCATCGACCAGCATGACGCCCTCATCCAGCCGTAACCGTTCACCGTCCAGATGAATCTTGGGTTGCGGGGTATACGGCGGGAAGCTGTATTGATAATCGTCTTGGGGGGAATAAAACAGATGGTCGGCAAACCATGCCTCGTGGGCGATCCAGCCCAGCACCGCAAGCACCAGCGGCAGCCACCAGGCCACCAGCACGCCGATCGCAATCAGCAGCATCAACGCAATCAACAGGCCGATGCGTTTGTTGCGCCGATGGCGCTTGAGCAGTTGCTGTTTGCGACTCATGGGTTGGCTCATACCGTGAAGACCGGCACAGAATTGCACCAACGGTCCTTGTACTCACGGTCGGTTCGACCAAAGGAAAACCGTAGGGGTTTATCCAACGCGCGTGCATGTTCCCAGGCGCTTTGGGTGTTGAGGAAGCTCAGCACGCTGCCCGGGCTGAATTCGCGGGTCTCGGGATCGACACCGCCGTTGACGTATTCGATGCTGATCCATTCCGGCGCCTCGACGCGGTACACCAGTTGAGTCGCAATCGGTGCGTCGTTGAGGAAAATCACCGAGCCGATCAGCAACTCGCGCAACAACTCGATCACCTCGCCCATGCGCTCGGCACCGGTGGCCGGAAAGCCCCAGCGACGCTGGAACAGGTCGCAATAGATCGCCGCCAGCTCACTGCTGGAAAACTCGGTAACCGGCCGCACCACGCCGCCCGCCTCTTCCAGCAGACGCAACTCGCGGCGCTGGTTGTAGCGAAACTTTTTCGACAATTCTTCAGGCGTGCGGGCCAGCGCCAGTTGTTCTGTCTGCAGCTTGATACCGGTAAAACGACCTTCGCTCAGCGCCGACAGGTAACGCCCCCGATGGCGCAGCGGTGCCTGGGCATCGGCGGCGGCCGGCAGGATCAGTTCGGCATTGCCGAGGTCGAACAGGCCTTTTTTACCCGTGCGCTTGAGCACGTCCTTGGACAGCGCCAGGTCGCGCCCCCAGGTCGGGATGGCGGCTTTCACTTCGCCGTCCTGCTCCCAAGCCAGGTAACGCACCGGGATGTCGGCCAACTGTGCCAGACGTTCGACCACCAGAGGATGAGTCGCGACGCTGCCGCCAAAACGCTGCCAGGTTTGTGCATAAGTCGAGGCGTCGACCTGCACCCAGCCACGCTCGCGCCAGCCTTGAAATCGGTTGAGCATCAGCCCCTCGGTGCCAGTTCGGTAACGTGCGGCAAATGCCAGAAAGCATCGCGCACCGCGCGATCGGAGAAGCGCTCACGCAAGCGGTCGAACATCAGCTCGGCGCACTGGCGGCGTTGCTGCTCGTCCATCGCGGCCAGATGTTGCAGCCCTTGAGCCAGGTGCCCGGCATCGCCCAGCGGAAATAGAATGCCCACACCTTCGACCACTTCCCTGGCGCCACCACACGCGGTGGCGAGCAACGGCACACCGGCGGCCATGGCCTCCAGCAATACCATGCCGAACGGTTCATGATCGGAACTCAAGGCAAACACATCGAAAGCACGGAAGTAGCGACGCGCCTCGGGCACCTGACCGAGGAACAGCACGCGATCGCCGATACCCAGTTCACGCGCCAGGGCCTTGAGGTCCTGCTCCAGCCGACCGCTGCCCAGAATCACCAGCTGACTGTTGGCCGGCAACCCCGGCAATGCCGTGGCAAAACCATGCAACAACGTAGTCTGATCCTTGTCCGGATGCAGGCGCCCGACGTTGCCGACAATCCAGGCATCCATCGACAGACCGAGGGTTTCCCGGGCCTCGCGAACCGACACCTGACTGGCCTGTAACGCCTGTACATCAATCCGGTTATAGAGCGTCTGAATCCGCGCCTGCGGCCATTTCGGCAAGCAACGGCGCATGTCGTCACGCACCGCATCGGAGACGCCGAGCAGGCTCAGGCGTTTGCGGAAAATATGCGCGAACAGTTTGCGGGTGCGGCGCTGGTAATCGCCAAACGCGTGATGCACGCCAATGACCGGCAACGAAGTGCCGAGCAGGGCGATGTAGATCGGTTTGAAACGGTGAGCGATGCAGAAACTGAAGTTGCGCGATGCGGCGATCTTGCGCAGATCGCCGATGGCGCCCAGCTTCAGGCCACGAATGGCCTTGGAGCTGTACTCCATGAACAGCACCTCGTCGGACGCACAGTTCGCGGCGACTTGGCTATCTGCAGCCCCGGTCAGGAACACCGTGGTCACGCGATAACCGGTCCCCGCGAACAGGCTGGCGTACTGCCGGGCGCAGTCCAGAAACGGCCCGTCATAGCCGTGACAGAACTGCAGCACATGGCGTTCAGCCGAGCGAGTCATAAGCGTCCGCGCCTTCTTTGACCACCAGAATGTCTTCCATGATCAGATACTGCAGGTCGGAACCGAAGAACATGTTCAAGGCGTCGGTCGGCGAGCAGATCATCGGCTCGCCACGACGGTTGAGCGAAGTATTCAGCGACACACCGTTGCCGGTCAGTACTTCCAGCGCCTTCATCATGTCGTAGTAGCGCGGGTTGTATTCGCGCTTGAGCACCTGGGCCCGGGACGTGCCGTCTTCATGGACGACTTCCGGCACGCGGGTTTTCCACTCTTCAGCCACTTCGAAGGTGAAAGTCATGAACGGTGCCGGGTGATCGATCTTGATCATTTGCGGCGCAACGGTGTCGAGCATCGACGGGCAGAAAGGCCTCCAGCGCTCGCGGAACTTGATCTGATGGTTGATACGGTCCGCCACGCCGGCCACGCTCGGACAGCCAATGATCGAACGACCGCCCAAGGCACGCGGACCGAACTCCATGCGACCCTGGAACCAGGCCACCGGGTTGCCATCGACCATGATTTTGGCGATCTGCTCCGGCATATTGTCGAGCTTGCGCCACTTTGGCTTGTCGGCGTGACGGGCGCAGGCCGCGATCACGTCTTCATTGCTGTAGGACGGGCCGAGGTAGACGTGTTCCATCTTCTCGACCGGTACACCACGGGCATGAGACACATAAGCCGCTGCACCCACCGCGGTACCGGCATCGCCGGACGCAGGCTGGACGAACAGTTCTTTGATGTCGTCGCGGGCAATGATCTTCTGGTTCAGCTTGACGTTCAACGCACAACCACCGGCGAAGGCCAGCTTGCCGGTTTCCTTGAGCACATCGCCCAGGTAATGGTCGATCATCTGCAACGCCAGTTTCTCGAACAGCGCTTGCATGCTCGCGGCGTAGTGAATGTAGGGCTCGTCGGCGATATCGCCCTCGCGCTTCGGCCCCAGCCACTCGATCAGCTTCGGCGAGAAGTAGAAACCCTTGCCCTTCTCTTTATAACGACGCAGGCCGATGACGTTGGCGTAGTCGGTGTTGATCACCAGTTCGCCGTTTTCGAACGAGGCCAGGCGCGAGAAATCGTATTTGCTGGCGTCGCCGTACGGCGCCATGCCCATGACCTTGAACTCACCGTCGAGCATCTCGAAGCCGAGGAACTCGGTGATCGCGCCGTACAGGCCGCCGAGGGAGTCCGGATCGAAGAATTCCTTGATCTTGTGGATCTTGCCGTTTTCGCCATAACCGAAGAAAGTCGTGGCGTATTCGCCCTTGCCGTCGATCCCCAGGATCGCGGTTTTCTCTTTGAAACCGGAGCAGTGGTAGGCGCTGGAGGCGTGAGCCAAGTGGTGCTCGACCGGCTCGATCTTGATCTTTTTCGGATCGAAACCCAATTGCTCGAGGCACCAGACAATCTTGTTGCGATAGCGCTTGTAGCGACGGTTACCCATCAGGATCGCGTCGAGGGCGCGGTCCGGGGCGTACCAGTAGCGCTTGGCGTAGTGCCAGCGAGCCTTGCCGAACAGACTGATCGGCGCGAATGGAATCGCCACCACGTCAACGTCGGACGGCTTGATGCCCGCCTGCTCGAGGCAGAATTTCGCCGATTCGTAAGGCATGCGGTTCTTTGCATGTTTATCGCGCACGAAACGCTCTTCTTCAGCCGCCGCGACCAGCTTGCCGTCGATGTACAAGGCTGCGGAAGGATCATGGCTAAGGGCGCCGGACAGGCCAAGAATCGTCAATGCCACAGGGGTCTAGCCTCTTTAGTCTGCATGCAGGCGCAACGCGCCTCAAAAATTAATGTGCCCTCGCAAGGGGCGAGAGACAGCTAAAGGGCGGGATTATAGCGTAAACGTGGCGGGAATGACCCTGCCCTTATCGGCGCCGTGAAGATGACGTCGAGCCCAAGCGTTCGCCTTTGCTCATCCGCGACCCGGCCGCCAGTAAATCCTGATGTTTCCGTCGGCAGCTTGCCGGTAAATCGTATAGGGCAAGAAAACCGTGTCGAATACACCCGAAAGGGTCAAGTCCAGCAATACGAACGGCACCAGAATACCCGTGGGATCGGGCGGCGCGTGCAGGAGACAAAAGTCGTGAGCCAGACCGCTGTAGATGCGAGGAATGGACTGACAGTAGGTCTTTTGCTTTCTGAGGCCACGAGCGGCGTCTTCGTCATCCTGCAGCACCGTGACAGCGGTCCCGCAGCCAGACAACGCCAGTGAAAAAGAGCTCAACATCACAGCCATTTTTATCGTCAAAATCTGCCCTCCGAGAACGTCAGGCAAACTAGCATCGTGGCTATTCAGGGCACAGTTCATGGGTTCTGCAGATCATGTAGGACGATTCACAAGAACTTGTCCGCCAGTTCTCGGGAGACTGATCTGGCGCCATCGCGGGCAAGCCCGCGATGGCGTCGAAGACCCGCGTCAAGCAGCGCTAGAGATATCTTTGGGCAGACGCTGATCAATCACTTGGTACAGCGCACTGCTCTCGGGCCAGTTGCGCATGAACCGCGCCCGATCCCGCGCATACGCGGGGGCAAAGCTGCTGAGCGAACCATGCTGACACATCGAATCCAGGTCGATCAGCGCCCAGCGATCCTGTTGCCAGAACAGGTTATGGCCCTTGAAATCGCCATGGCTGATCCGCTCGCCAATCAGCTCGGCAAACAGGTAATCCAGAGCCTGCAGCTCAGCCTCTGGCGCATCCCCGCTCTCAACGTACGGCGCGAAGCGCTCGATGATGTCCGGCCCCGGCAAATACTCGGTCACCAGGTAYGCCCGGCTGCGCAGCCAGAGAAAACGCTTCTCCAGCAACGCCAATGGTTTTGGCGTGGCAATACCGAGGAACGCCAGGCGATTGCCTTCGCGCCATGAGTGCCAGGCGCGGCTCGGGCGCCAGAAACGCTTGAGCCAGTGGGTAAAGCCTTTGATGTTGTAACGCTTGACCACCAATGTGCGCCCGGCCACCTCGACCTTGCCGACGCTCGCCGCGCCGCCGGTCTTGTACAGATGCCCCTGATCGAGCAAGGCGTCGGCCTGTGCCAGCACCGGCAGCATCGCCGCCTCTTCCTCACGGCGAATCGCCCGCAAGCCGAACGCACCACGCTGGACGCTGAACAGCGTGCATTCGCGGCCGACCTTGATCAGAARGTCCTTCAAACGCCAGCGACGGACCTTGTCGATCTGTTTTTGCAACGCCTCCATCGGCAACGCGTGTTCGCCATTACTCAGCAGGTAATACACCAGCAACTCTTCGGTGAAGGGTTCCAGCACTTTGGGCAACTGGGCGAAGAACACCCCGAGGTTTTCCAGGACTTTTTGTTGCGACAGCGGCTTGCCCGCCGTCTCGACGCAGATCCCGGCGCCATCGATCAAATACAACTGACCGCCATGGCGCAGCAGGTTGTCCAGGTGCAGGTCTTCCTGCCACAGGCCTTTGCTGTGCAGTTGGCCGATGGCGCCCAACGCCTCAGCCAGCACCGCGGATTGTTCATCCGCCAATGCGGGCAAGTGTTCGACCTGCTTCCAGGCATCCCCCAGGCTCTCGGCACCCTCAAGGAAATCGAACAACAGCCAACCGCCCTCRCCGTCCTTGAGGCCATCGGCCAATAACAACGGCGTGGTCAGCCCCTGAGCGGCCAGCAAACGCACACCGTCCAGTTCGCGTTGAAAATGCCGCGCCGCTTTGCCACCGACCAACAACTTGGCCAGCACCGGCCGGCCGCGCCAGACGCCAGCCCCAACATAACGCTGTCCCGGCAACACCCGCAGCAGACTCAGCAACTGCAAATCGGCAGGCCCCGCGGCATCGGCCAGTGGAATACTCAGCGGCAGGCTCGGGCTGCGGCCGGCGTTTTTCAGCTCGGACAAACGCATCAACGCGTCTCCTTGTTACTGCGCCGCGCACTCAGGCGCGATACCCAACGGTCCACCCGCGAACTGTTCAGCGGCTGATCCAGATAAACCGCCAACAATTCGCGCAGCTGGCTGTCGCTCCATTCCGGCGCCCGACGCAGCAACGGCTCCAGATCCTTGATCCGATCACGCCGGCCGAAAAACAGCGGCCGGGTTTTTTCCAGGTCAATCAATTGCGCCTGATAGCCGTCGCCGGTGGCCTGAAGAAAAATGTGCTTGGGGTAGAAGCAACCGTGGACCTGGCGCCTGCCGTGCAGGCGTCGCGCCAGTTGCCCACAGGCCTTGAGAATGGCCGAGTGCTGTATCGCGCTCAGCTCCGACCAGCGCTGCAACAGCGAATCCAGATCATCCCAACCGTCCAGCGCGTGAGTCAGCAGAATCGCCCGAACTTCGCCGTCGACCTTGCGCTCACCAAAAAACGCCGCCTGCAGCGCCGGAATACCCAGCGCCCGATAACGACTGATGTTGCGAAATTCACGGGCAAAACTCGGCTCGCCAAAGGGCGAATGCCGGGAGCGCGTCAGGTAGTTGCTCTGGCGCTTGAGGTAGTAGCCATGACCGTCCAGATCCAGCCGAAACACACTGCTCCAGCCACCCCGACCGGTATTGGGCTCGTCCACCGCGTCGAGCTGTTTGGCCCAAAGCGCGTCGAAGGTGCCGAGACCATGACGCTCGAACAGCGCGCGGTCTTCAGCAGCCAGAAAATCAGTCATTCGCGCCCCTCAAAAAATCTCACCACGTGCCGAATGCGTTTCTTGTCCGCGGCATCGAGCCGGGCGCATTGGCGGTATTGCAGGTAAAAGCGCAGGCGCTGGGTCGCCGACAGGTGATACTTGGCGACCTTGTCGAGGCAGGCCAGGTCTTTGGTGATACGGTATTTGAGCCAGAAGCCGCGCCAGAAATCGCCGTTGGGGCAATCGATCAGGAACAGCCGGGCCTCATCGTCGACCAACAGGTTGCGCCACTTCAAATCATTATGAGTGAAACGGTTGTCGTGCATGGTCCGGGTGTAACCGGCCAATTGGCGACTGACGGTATCAACCCAGGCGCGGTCCGCCAGTTTCGGATCATGCCGATTAGCCAGGACCGACAAGTCTTCGGTATGCGGCAGTTCGCGGGTGATCATTGCCCCACGGGCGTACGTCACACCGTGCCGCTCCAACCCCCAGGCCACAACCTCTGCGGTGGGAATGCCCCACTTGGCGAAACGCTTGAGGTTCTGCCATTCGGCCTTGACCCGAGGTTTGCCCAGGTAGCGCCGCAGGCCTTTGCCGGCACTGACGTAGCGTTTGACGTAAAAGTTGACGCCTTTGCGCTGGACGCGAATAACTTCGGACAGCGGATCATGGGTCAGTTGCTCGCCCTCGAGGGCAAACACCGCATCAAGACTGCCGAAATCTTCTGCCAGATCGCTGTAAGCCGGCTCCAGTGTCCAACCCGACATCAGAGCGCATCCCCGTAGCGCTGTTTACGCTCGTAGAGCTTGTTGGCCTTGCCTTCGAGCCACGCCAGTAACCCGGCTTCTTCAACCAGTATCTGGCGCAGGGGCTGCTGGAAGTACCCCTTGAGGAAACGCAGTTTGTCGCGACGGGTCAGGCCGATCTCCAGCGCCGAAAAATACAGCGCCGCCAGGTCCTTGTTGCGCCAGCGCCGGGTAATCGTCGGGCGGGCCTGGGCGCGGTGCAGGTCGATCACCGACAACTTGAGGTCATCGCAGGTCACCGGCTTATCGGTGTGCAGCAGGAAGTGGCAGATGTAGCAGTCGCGATGGTTGACCCCGGCGCGGTGCATCATGCCGGTCATGCGCGCGACTTCGGCGATCAGCGCGCGCTTGAGCTTTGGCTCCGGCGGGTGCTTGACCCAGTCGATGCTGAAATCTTCAAGGCTGACGGTGGGCGCCAATTCTTCRGTGACGATGAACGAATGCTGATCCGCCGGGTTGCTGCCCTTTTCGCCATAAGCGACGGCAGTCATGGTCGGCACGCCGACTTCTTGCAGGCGCTCAATGGCCTTCCACTCCTGGCCCGCGCCCAGCACCGGCAGCTTGGCGGTCAGCAGGTTCTTGAAAATCTCACCCCAGCCGATACCCCGGTGGATCTTCACGAAGTACCCGTGGCCGTCCACTTCAGTTCGCAGTGTCCGGCGCGCTTCGAGCTCGCGGTACACCTCGCCCTTGAGGCCCTCGACTTCGGCGAACGGGTCGCGTCCGGCCCAGAGGCTCTTGAACGGTTCAGCCAGCATCAACTTCATTAAGCGTGCTCCGCCAGAATCACATCGGCCGCGTGCTGCGGCATGCTGTAGAGGTCGGCCGTCTCGGCGAAGGCCAGACCGTTGCGGCTCCAGGCCGCCCGTGCATCAGTGTCGTTCAACATGCCGGTCAGGTACTGAGTCAGTTGCGCCTGATCGAAGGGTTCGTCCAGCACCAGACCCGCGTCGGCCTCGGCGATGTAATGGGCATACCCACACACCGCGCTCACCAACACCGGCAAACCGGCTACCAGGGCTTCAAGCAATACCGTCCCGGTGTTTTCGTTGTACGCCGGGTGGATCAGCAGATCGGCACCGAGCAGGAAGCGCGGGATATCGCTGCGGCCCTTGAGGAATTGCACGTTGTCGCCGAGCCCCAATGTGGCGCTCTGCAATTGGAATACTTTGGGGTCGTCCTGGCCAATTACAAACAGCCGGGTGCGTTTTTTCAGCTCGGCGGGCAGCGCGGCCAGTGCCTTGAGGCTACGGTCCACGCCTTTGGTCTTGAACCCGGAACCGATCTGCACCAGCAGCAGCTCATCGTCCTTCAGGTTGAATTCGGCGCGGAACCCGGCGCGAATTTCATCCGCGTTCGCGGGGCGACGACGGTCTTGGGCAATGCCCGGTGGCAGCAAATGGAAGCGCGCCAGCGGTGTGTCGTAATGCTTGATGAACAGCGGCTGCTGGACTTCGGAAATCATCAGCACTTCGGTCTTGGCATCTTTGGCGAACACCGCGCGCTCGTACTCGGCGAAGTGCCGGTAGCGGCCCCAGCGACGGTACAGCGAGTTGCGCAGGTTTTGCGCCTTGTCTTCGAAGCAGCCGTCGGCGGCGTAGTAAACGTCCAGGCCCGGCATTTTATTGAAACCGATCAGGCGATCCACCGGGCGCTTGGCCAGGTCGGCCTCCATCCATTCGGTGAGTTTCTCGTTGCGCCGATGATTGAAGAACGCCTTGACCGGCGCCACCAACACTTCGAAGCCCGGCGGGATGTCGCCTTCCCAGATCAACGTGTAGACACGAATTTGATGGCCGCGCTGCTGGCATTCAAGGGCGATGCGCATGAAGTCACGCTGCAAGCCGCCAAAGGGAAAGTACTTGTACAGGACAAATGCCAATTGCATCAGCGCAGCTCCTCAGCCAGTAACAACGTGCTCAGTCGGCTCGCGACACGCTCGGGATTCAGACGCGTGAAGCACAGGGGCCACTCGCGTTTCAGGTCAAACCGACGGGCATCGTCGGCCGTCGGTTGATAGGTGCATTTCTTTTGCAGGCACGGTGCGCAAGGGAAGTCGCTGGCCATGTGAATCTGCGATTTGCCATAGGCGCCGGTCAGGCCCGGATTGGTCGGGCCGAACAGCGACAGGGTCGGCACGTCCAGCGCCGCAGCCAGGTGACCGAGGCCGGTGTCCACCGCCACGCACGCCTGCGCGCCGGCCAGGACTTTGCCGACACCCGCCAGGTTCAGCCTGGGTAGCACTTCGACGTGTTTCATGTCTTTGGCGATGCGCTCGGCGCGGGCTTTTTCGACCGGGTTGCCCCATGGCAGCTTCACCGCCACGCCGAGATAACCCACCCGCTCGGCCAGCTCGCGCCAATAGGCTTCGGGCCAGTGCTTGGTGTCCCAGGTGGTGCCGTGGAGAAACACCACGTACGGATTCTTGCGCGGCAATTCCACCAGCCGCTCGACGTTCAGGCCGTAATCACCCAGGCCTTTGGGCAGGTCGTAACCCAGGGCCACTGCGAACAGCTGACGCACTCGCTCAACCGCGTGCTGCCCACGGGCCACGGCCAGACGCCGGGAATAGAAGCGCGCGGCGATCGGTTCGCGGGCCGAATTCTTGTCCAGTCCGGCCACCGGCGCTTTGGCATAGCGCGTCAGCAACGCACTTTTCAGCAGGCCCTGGGCATCGATCACCAAGTCGTATTTCGTCGCGCGAACGCTTTGCTTGAAGCGCTTCCACTCGCCACTCTTGATGGTCTGCCAGATGTTCTTGCGCCAGCGACGGATCGCCACCGGAATCACCTTGCCCACGGCCGGGTGCCAGGTCGGAATCTCGGCGAAACCTTCTTCCACCACCCAGTCGAACTTGATGCCGGGGATCGCCCTCGCCGCATCGGTCAACGCTGGCAACGCGTGAATCACGTCGCCCAGCGAAGAAGTCTTGATCAACAGTACCCGCAAACTATTTGACCTCGACCACAGTGCCCAGCAACCGCTGCAAGGCTTCGTTCACCGCTTTGGGCATGAGCTGGCGCAAGCAGTTGTAATGACCGAAACGGCAGGTGCGATCGAAGCACGGACTGCATTCGATGCCCAGGCGCACGATCTCGACATGCTCGGCCAGCGGTGGCGTAAAGCCCGGCGACGTCGAGCCGTACACCGCCACCAACGGGCGGTTCAGCGCGGCAGCCACGTGCATCAGGCCGGAGTCGTTGGAGACCACCGCGTCGGCGCAGGACAGCAGATCGATGGCCTCGGCCAAGGAAGTGCCGCCACTGAGGTTTACCGACTCTTCACGCAGCCCCGGAATCAACCGCCCACGAATGTCTTCGCCCACCGCGTGATCGTTTTTCGAGCCGAACAGCCAGACTTGCCAGCCTTCACGAATCTTCGCCTCGGCGACCTTGGCATAGTGCTCGGACGGCCAGCGCTTGGACTCGCCAAATTCGGCGCCAGGGCACAGCGCCAACACTGGACGGTCAAGGGCCAGGCCGAACTTGGCCAGTGCGCCGTCGCGAGTCACCGGATCGATCTGCAAGCTCGGCCGTGGATAAGGTTTCGGCAGCTCGATGCCAGGCTCAAAGGCCAGGGCCATGAAGCGCTCGATCATCAACGGATAACGCTCTTTGTCGAGCGTGCGCACATCATTGAGCAGGCCGTAGCGGAACTCGCCACGCCAGCCGGTGCGTTTCGGGATGCCGGCAAAAAACGGCACCAGGGCCGATTTCAGCGAATTGGGCAGCAGGATGGCCTGGTCGTACTGACCGGCCAGGGATTTACCGATGCGCCGACGCGTCGCCAGTTCCAGCACGCCGTGGCCGAGCGGGAAGCTCAAGGCCTGGCGTACTTCGGGCATGCGCTCGAGGATCGGCCGGCTCCACTCGGGGGCCAGCACGTCGATTTCGCACTGCGGGTGGCGTTGTTTGAGACACTGAAAAAGTGTCTGCGCCATCACCATGTCACCGACCCAACTGGGCCCAACGATCAGAATTTTCATGTGGTTTCCAAAAACGAACCGGGGAGGCATACGCCTCCCCGCCTCGAGAATCCAGCACCTGCGGGGTGAGCCACCAGGTCATTTGGACGAGCCGGCTGGGGCTCGTCGAATAAATTTAATACACATCCATGTTAGTTAGCATAACCCTCTGTGGCGAGGGAGCTTGCTCCCGCTKGGCTGCGAAGCAGCACCAAAACTGCCACTGCGTTTTAATCTGGCGGACCGCACAATCTGATATGGGAGTGCTTCGCACTCCAGCGGGAGCAAGCTCCCTCGCCACAAAAGCCTGCCACACTCTTGTCAGCTTCAGCTTAACCCCAGCTCACGCCAGATCCGCATGACCTGCCGTCGCTCATCCACGAACTGATCGCCCGGTATTACCCCGGAGTCCTTCTGCAAGGCCTCCCGGTGAGCGGCGGAGCGGTAGGCTTTATAAGCCTCACGCAACAGGCTGGCGTCTTCGGCGGGTATCAACCCTTCCTCCTCCAACCCTTCCAGAATGCGGATATTGTCGGTATAGCGCAGCAATGACGGATGTGTTTCAGACCACGCCAGAGCCGCGTATTGCACCATAAATTCAATATCGACGATACCTCCAGCGTCCTGCTTGAGATCGAACGGCGCCGTGGCCTCGAAGGCATTTGCCGCCGTGCCTGCCGCAGTGCTCTTGCTGCCGAGGTTATCGCGCATCTTGGCGCGCATCTCGCTGACCTCCTGGCGCAAGGTCGACAGGTCCCGCGATTTGGCCAATACCGTCGCGCGAACCTTCTCGAACGCTTGGCCGACATCCTGACTACCCACCAGCACCCGCGCCCGCACCAGCGCCTGGTGCTCCCAGGTCCAGGCCTCGTTCTCCTGATACCGGGCAAACGCGCCTAATGAACTCACCAGCAAACCGGAAGCACCGGACGGCCGCAGGCGCATGTCCACTTCATATAGCTGACCGGAGTTGGTCTGAGCCGTCAGCAAGTGAATGATCCGCTGCCCGAGCCGGGTAAAGAACTGTGCGCCGTCGATGGGTTTCGGGCCGTCGGTTTCCGCTTGCGGATCCGCGTCATGGATGAACACCAGGTCCAGGTCCGAACTGTGCCCCAATTCCAGGCCGCCGACTTTCCCGTAACCGACAATGATGAATCCAGGGTCGCACACGCTGCCATCGGTGCGCAGCGGTGTACCGTACTTGGCCACCGTCTGGCGCCAGGCCAGGGCCAGCACTTGTTCGAGGATCGCTTCGGCAAGCCAGGTCAGGTAATCGCTGACTTTCATCAACGGCAGGCTACCGGCAATTTCCGAAGCTGCGACACGCAAGCGGTGCGCCAGTTTGAAATGCCGCAGGGCTTCCATTTGTTGTTCGAGGTCGTCTTCGGGAATCCGCGTCAGACGCTCGCGCAACTCGGCCGCCAGTTCCGGCGCCAGTGGCGGCTTGAACAGCCGGCCTTCGTTGAGCAATTCGTCGAGCAGCAACGGGAAGCGCGTGATCTGTTCGGCAATCCACGGGCTCGCCGCGCACAGTGTCAGCAGACGGCGCAGCGCACCGGGGTTTTCGGTCAGCAGCACCAGATAGGCGGAACGCCGCGCCACCGCTTCAACCAGTGGCAGCACGCGCTCCAGCACCAGATCGGGATTGGCGTGCTCCACGGCCTGAGCCAGCAAGCGCGGTATAAAAGCATCGAGGCGTTCCCGCCCCAGGCGCTGCATGGCACGCAATTGCGGACTGCTGCGCAGACTGGCCAATGCTTTCAGCGCCTTGGCGGCATCGGCGAAACCGCCCTCTTCGAGTTGGCGGCACGCGGCTTCTTCGTCCTGGGCTTCTTCCCACAGCGGCAGCCATTCCCCGCCGACCACCACTTCGCTCTCGGTGCCCTGCTCTTCATCGGGATCGGCAATCACCTGACCAAAGTGCCAGGCCACCCGGCCACGCCAGTACATCAGTTGTTCGTGGAATGCCGTCCAGTTGGCAAACCCGAGCATGAAGGCAATGCGCGCCTGATCCTGCGGGCCGTCCGGCAACATCTGGGTCTGGCGGTCGGCAATCGCCTGAATCGCGTGCTCGGTGTAACGCAGGAATTCGTAGCCTTGGCGCAGTTCGCTGACCACCGCCGGCGGCAGATAGCCCTGCCCCTCCAGGGTGCTCAGTACTTTTAATAGAGGACGCTGCTGCAGGCTCAGGTCGCGACCACCGTGAATCAGCTGGAAGGCCTGGGCGATAAACTCGACTTCACGGATGCCGCCGGAGCCAAGCTTGATGTTGTCGGCCATACCCTTGCGCCGGACTTCCTGCTGGATCAACTGCTTCATGGTGCGCAGCGCTTCGATGGCCGAGAAGTCCAGGTAACGCCGGTAAACGAACGGCCGCAGCATCTCGAGCAACTGGGCGCCAGCCACTTGATCACCTGCCACCACCCGCGCCTTGATCATCGCGTAGCGTTCCCAGTCACGGCCCTGATCCTGGTAATACTGCTCCAGCGCATTGAAGCTCAGCACCAGAGCGCCGGACGAACCATAAGGCCGCAGGCGCATGTCGACGCGGAACACAAAACCGTCGACAGTCATCGGGTCCAGCGCCTTGATCAGACGCTGGCCGAGGCGAATGAAAAACTCCTGGTTATCCAGCGAACGCTTCACGCCGACGGTTTCGCCGCCCTCGGGGTAGGCAAAGATCAGGTCGATGTCCGACGACAGGTTCAACTCCACCGCGCCGAGCTTGCCCATGCCGAGGATGACCATCTGCTGCGGCTCGCCGCTGCGCCGCCCGGTGGGCACACCGAACTGCTGGCAATGCCGCGAGTACAACCACTGATAGGCCTGATCGATGCTGGCATCGGCCATGTCCGAGAGGTCGCGACAGGTCTGCACCAGATCGGCCTGGCGAGTCAGGTCGCGCCAGATGATCCGCACCTGGTGACGATTACGCTGGCGGCGCAGGGCACGGCCTAGCTGGTCGTCGGTTTCGGCGGCGCTCACCGCCATGGCGATCTGTGCGCACAACTCGCCCGGTGCCAAGGCGCGGTCCAGTTCGCCGGACTGCACCAGTTCCAGCAACATCAAAGGGTCACGCAGACTCTGCTCAATCACAAAGTCGCTGGCAGCGGCGACGCGGGCAAATTGCGCCCAGCGCTCAGGCGTCCAGGCAGACAGGCCATGGTCATCGGGAAGAACCCCGACTGTCGTACGAAACGACTGCTCGGCGCGGGTGACTAACGGCAGGAGCCCATCGGGTAGTTCGGCAAGCGAAGGGAGGCTCATGGTCTATCCTTGATCGGCGTGTGAAGGGCTGCATGTAGTGATTCGTGAAAACACGCTACGCGACTGACTGTCGAACAAAGGTTAGAAATAGCTGAAATTTCTTTTTTTTTGGCAGCGATCATCAAGCTTCCACCTTTTTCGATTGGCAAAAGACCAACCTTAACGATTATTCTCACAACGCAGCCGGAGGCCACAAGCCAATCATCTGTAGTTTTACTACTCGTCTATACATTCGAAAGGCTGAAATGCCCGAAGATTTGTAGTAAAACTACACGCCGCCGGAACAACCTATCGGCAATCCAAGAATTTATATCGTCTGCCCACAAGGCCAGTCGCAAACTCAGGCAACCGATTCTGGAAGCCTTTCCGCCCTGGAGCAAGCCATGCAAGACCTCGATCCCGTCGAAACCCAGGAATGGCTGGACGCCCTGGAATCGGTTCTCGACAAAGAAGGCGAAGACCGTGCTCACTATCTGATGACCCGTATGGGCGAACTCGCAACCCGTAGCGGTTCGCAATTGCCTTACGCCATCACCACGCCATACCGCAACACCATTCCCGTTACCCACGAAGCACGCATGCCTGGCGACCTGTTCATGGAACGCCGCATTCGCTCGCTGGTACGCTGGAACGCGATGGCCATGGTGATGCGCACGAACCTGAAAGATTCTGACCTGGGCGGTCACATCTCCAGCTTCGCCTCCAGCGCAACCCTGTACGACATCGGCTTCAACTATTTCTTCCAGGCCCCGACCGACGAACACGGCGGCGACCTGATCTACTTCCAGGGCCACACCTCGCCAGGCGTTTACGCCCGTGCATTCATGGAAGGCCGCATCACCGAAGACCAGATGAACAACTTCCGCCAGGAAGTCGACGGTCAGGGCCTGTCGTCCTACCCACACCCATGGCTGATGCCTGACTTCTGGCAGTTCCCGACCGTATCCATGGGTCTGGGCCCGATCCAGGCGATCTACCAGGCACGCTTCATGAAGTACCTGGAACACCGTGGCTTCATCCAGCCAGGCAAACAGAAAGTCTGGTGCTTCCTGGGCGACGGCGAGTGCGACGAGCCGGAATCCCTGGGCGCGATCTCCCTGGCCGGCCGCGAAAAGCTGGACAACCTGATCTTCGTCATCAACTGCAACCTGCAGCGCCTCGACGGCCCGGTTCGCGGCAACGGCAAGATCATCCAGGAACTCGAAGGCGTGTTCCGCGGTGCTCAGTGGAACGTGACCAAAGTCATCTGGGGCCGCTTCTGGGACCCACTGCTGGCCAAGGACGTCGACGGCATCCTGCAACGCCGCATGGACGAAGTCATCGACGGCGAGTACCAGAACTACAAAGCCAAAGACGGCGCGTTCGTGCGTGAACACTTCTTCAACTCGCCAGAACTCAAGGCGATGGTTGCCGATCTGTCCGACGACGAGATCTGGAAGCTCAACCGTGGCGGCCACGACCCGTACAAGGTCTACGCGGCATACCACGAAGCGGTCAACCACAAGGAACAACCGACCGTCATCCTGGCCAAGACCATCAAGGGTTATGGCACCGGTGCCGGCGAAGCGAAAAACACTGCGCACAACACCAAGAAAGTCGATGTCGACAGCCTGAAGTTGTTCCGCGATCGTTTCGACATTCCGGTCAGGGACGAAGAGTTGGAGAACCTGCCATTCTTCAAACCGGAAGAAGGCAGCGCCGAAGCCCGTTACCTGGCCGAGCGCCGTACCGCACTGGGCGGTTTCGTGCCTCAGCGTCGCGCCAAGAGCTTCAACATCCCGACCCCTCCACTGGACACCCTCAAGGCGATCCTGGACGGCTCGGGCGACCGCGAAATCTCCACCACCATGGCCTTCGTGCGGATCCTCGCGCAACTGGTCAAGGACAAGGAAATCGGCCCGCGCATCGTACCGATCATCCCGGACGAAGCCCGTACCTTCGGTATGGAAGGCATGTTCCGTCAGTTGGGCATCTACTCCTCCGTCGGCCAGCTCTACGAGCCAGTCGATAAAGACCAGGTGATGTTCTACAAGGAAGACCAGAAGGGCCAGATCCTCGAGGAAGGCATCAACGAAGCGGGCGCCATGAGTTCCTTCATCGCTGCCGGTACTTCGTACTCCAGCCACAACCAGCCGATGCTGCCGTTCTACATCTTCTACTCGATGTTCGGCTTCCAGCGTATTGGCGACCTGGCCTGGGCCGCTGGCGACAGCCGTACCCGTGGCTTCCTGATTGGCGGCACCGCCGGCCGTACCACCCTGAACGGTGAAGGCTTGCAACACGAAGACGGTCACAGCCACCTGCTGGCCGCGACCATCCCGAACTGCCGCACCTACGATCCAACCTACGGCTACGAGCTGGCGGTGATCATTCAGGACGGCATGAAGAAGATGACCGAAGAGCAACAGGACGTCTTCTACTACATCACCGTAATGAACGAGTCCTACCAGCAGCCAGCCATGCCGGCCGGTGCCGAAGAAGGCATCAAGAAAGGCATGTACCTGCTCGAGGAAGACACCCGCGAAGCGGCGCACCACGTTCAGCTGATGGGCTCCGGCACCATCCTGCGTGAAGTCCGTGAAGCGGCGAAGATCCTGCGTGAAGAGTTCAACGTCGGCGCCGACGTATGGAGCGTTACCAGCTTCAACGAACTGCGTCGCGATGGCCTGGCCGTTGAACGCACTAACCGTCTGCACCCTGGCCAGAAGCCTAAGCTGAGCTACGTCGAAGAGTGCCTGAACGGCCGTAAAGGTCCGGTCATTGCCTCTACCGACTACATGAAGCTGTTCGCTGAACAAATTCGTCAGTGGGTCCCGTCCAAGGAATTCAAAGTCCTGGGCACCGATGGTTTCGGCCGCAGTGACAGCCGCAAGAAGCTGCGTCACTTCTTCGAAGTAGACCGTCATTTCGTGGTGTTGGCAGCCCTGGAAGCCTTGGCTGACCGTGGTGACATCGAACCTAAAGTGGTGGCTGAAGCCATCGCCAAGTTCGGCATCAACCCGGAAAAACGCAACCCACTGGACTGCTGAGGAG
>NZ_JBFTMK010000007.1:0-24552 GCF_056396965.1 Pseudomonas sp. 05N434 | reverse complement strand
AGGAACAACACGCCATGGTGGGCGAGGGTGATTTCGCCGGGTTGCGGTTTCGAGCCGCCACCCACCAGTGCCGGGCCTGAGGCGGAGTGGTGGGGTTGTCGGAAGGGGCGCTGCGGCCAATGACTCAGAGGCACACAACTGGCGACCGATTGAATCGCCGCGACTTCCAGTGCTTCGCTCTCGGCCAATGGCGGTAACAGCCCCGGCAGACGACTCGCCAACAACGTTTTTCCTGTCCCCGGCGGACCGCTGAACAGCAGGTTATGAGCCCCCGCCGCTGCAATCAGCAAGGCTCGCTTGGCCGCCAGTTGTCCCTGAACTTCATTCAAGTCGGGATAGGGTTTGCTGGCGTAGAGCAAACCGTTGGAAGCGTAGGGTTCGATGGGCGTGTGACCATTGAAATGCGCGACCGCTTGAAGCAGATGATCCACCGCAATCACCTTCAACCCCGACGCCAGGCAGGCTTCTTCAGCGTTCGCTCGCGGGACTACCAGCGTGCGCCCGGCCTTGCGCGCCGCCAGCGCCGCCGGCAACACCCCGCGAACCGCACGCACCGCKCCCGACAGCGCCAGCTCTCCCAGGCACTCCACGTCATCCAGCGTCAACGTCGGCACCTGCACGCTGGCCGACAGAATCCCCAAGGCAATCGCCAGATCGAACCGCCCGCCATCCTTCGGCAAATCGGCAGGGGCGAGATTCAAGGTGATGCGCCGTGCCGGAAATTGCAGGCCGGAATTGATGATCGCGCTGCGTACCCGGTCCTTGCTTTCCTTCACCGCCGCCTCGGGCAGCCCGACCATGGTCAGCGACGGCAAGCCGTTAGCCAGATGCACTTCGACGGTGACGGCGGGCGCATCCACGCCGACTTGGGCGCGGCTGTGGACGATGGATAGGGACATGGTCGTTCCTTGAGCTGACGGGGGCCGCTTCCTGCGGGTTTTTGAAGGGTAGTCGTGGGCAGATGATTTAGCGTTGTGGCGGAGTAACCAAACTTTCGCAGGATGTTGCTGGGCGAGCTGATTCCAGTCAGTTAAGTCGTAACGCAATCTGTACCAGCCTTCGGCAGCTGCTACACAGGTTACGTCGCGGCTGGTATTTGGGCGTAATCAACTGAGGAGCTAGTTTTTTTGTAGGACCGGGCCTGGATAGATGAAGGACTTCGGTGAAAGAGCTCGGACGCTCTTGTCGGATCGGGGTGGCTGCTTATGATCACAGTTGATCAAGCCCTCAGGAGGGGAGATGAGCAATTCTGGAATGCGGCCGATTCATCCTGGCGAAATCCTTGAAAAGGAGTTTCTTGAGCCAATGGGCATTACGGCGGCTGGTTTGGCTAGCTCGTTGAATGAGGTTGGAGATGAGGTGAGTGCCCTTGTGATGCAGGAGAGCGATGTAGGCCCTGATCTTGCCGAGAGGCTTTCCATTTACCTGAACACCACGCCCGAACTCTGGCTAAACCTGCAATCGACCTACGATCAGCGCAGGGCCGAAATCGAGCGTGGTTGAGCTTCGGGTGCTTGCATCACCCGCGAAGCACGCTTCCACCAAGAGGCATTGAGCGGACGGCGGCGGAGGAAGTTGCCGGGATGTTCGCGGGGCTTAAGATCAAAAGATCGCAGCCTTCGGCAGCTCCTACGGGGTGGTTGTTCCAGCGCGGGGCGGCTGGAACACCGTGGTGACTCTAATCGCGAGCAGGCTCGCCCCCACAGTAGATCCCATTGCCATGGGAACCGGCGGGGTTATTCGGTGGGTGGATTGAGCTTCGCTTCCAGCTCCGCCACTTTCGCTTCAAGGCTCTCCAACCGGGCGCGTGTCCGTGCGAGCACGACCATCTGGCTGTCGAATTCTTCACGGCTTACCAGATCCAGTTTGCTGAAGCCGCTTTGCAGCAGGGCCTTGAACTGGCTTTCGATTTCGCTTTTCGGCAGTGGGGTGTCGCCGCTGAAGAGGCGGGAGGCGGTGCCGCTCAGGGCGTCGAGGAAGTCTTTGGGCGCGAGCATGGGAAATGTCCTGTCAACAATGGCGGGCAGTGTACCACGCAGTGTCTATAGTCAATCTCGAAGGCTGGGATGCACGCTTTTCGCGCATGCGAGTGGAGAGCCACGCACTGTTGTTGTGCGTAACCGTGGCGTCAATCGGCTGGAGAGGCCTGCGTTAGCGGCCAAGGGCTTGAAATCAATGGCTTTTGGATAGATGGCAAGCTTTCTGCTTAGTCGCTGATGACCCATGCACTGATGCAGTCGCTGTGACGAATGCAGTGCGCCAAGCGGAACGGGGGAAGTTTCGTGCGGAGTGGTTAGCTGGCGTCGGACGGGCAGGTAAAGCCGACGATGCGTTACAAAGCCAGGCACTGCGCTTAGACTTGAGTCGGGTTTGTTTTCCTGGGGCAAGTCCACCAATTCGGGAGAGAGTTTTCATGAAGCTAGTCACTGCCATCATCAAGCCGTTCAAACTGGACGACGTGCGCGAGTCGCTGTCCGAGATCGGCGTGCAGGGCATTACCGTTACTGAGGTCAAAGGCTTCGGTCGGCAGAAGGGTCACACCGAGCTGTATCGCGGCGCGGAGTACGTGGTCGATTTTCTGCCTAAGGTGAAGATCGATGTCGCCATTGACGACAAGGATCTGGACCGGGTTATCGAGGCGATAACCAAGGCCGCCAACACCGGCAAGATCGGTGACGGCAAGATCTTCGTGGTCAATCTGGAACAGGCGATTCGCATCCGTACCGGCGAAACCGATACCGACGCAATCTAAGCCGCCACAAACCCAACGCCCCAGGAGAAAACAAAATGACTCTGCGTAAATTCGCAGGGCTAGGAGCCCTGTTGTCCATCGTAATGCCTGGCCTGGCCATGGCGGCAGATCCGGTGGCGCCTCCAGTCCTCAATTCCGGCGATACCGCCTGGATGATGACCTCGACAGCCCTTGTGCTGTTCATGACCATCCCCGGCCTCGCGCTGTTCTACGGCGGCATGGTTCGTTCCAAAAACGTTCTTTCGTTGATGATGCAATGCTTCGCCATTACCGGCCTGGTCACCATCCTGTGGTTCCTTTACGGCTACAGCATGGCGTTTGACACAACGGGTATGGAAGCTAACGTCGTCAACCTCAATTCGTTTGTCGGCAGCTTCGCCAAGGCATTCCTCGCCGGCATCACGCCTGCCAGTATTACCGGCCCCGCGGCGCTGTTTCCCGAGGCGGTGTTTGTCACCTATCAGATGACCTTCGCCATCATCACCCCCGCGCTGATCGTCGGTGCTTTCGCCGAGCGGATGAAGTTCTCCGCAATGCTGGTGTTCATGGGGATCTGGTTCACCCTGGTTTACGCGCCGATTGCGCACATGGTCTGGAGCGGTCCGGGTTCGCTTTTGGGCGACTGGGGCGTGCTCGACTTCGCAGGCGGCACCGTGGTGCACATCAACGCCGGTGTGGCCGGGCTGATCGCCTGTCTGGTACTGGGCAAGCGTAAAGGCTTCCCAACCACCCCGATGGCTCCGCACAACCTCGGCTATACCCTGATGGGTGCCGCGATGCTCTGGGTTGGCTGGTTCGGTTTCAACGCCGGTTCCGCTGCCGCAGCCAACGGCACTGCCGGTATGGCCATGCTGGTTACTCAGATCGCTACCGCCGCCGCAGCCTTGGGCTGGATGTTTGCCGAGTGGCTGACCCACGGTAAACCGAGCGCACTGGGTATCGCTTCGGGCGTGGTGGCCGGTCTGGTTGCGATCACTCCGGCGGCGGGTACCGTTGGCCCGATGGGCTCGATGATCATCGGTCTGGCAGCAGGCGTGGTGTGCTTCTTCTGCGCCACGACTCTGAAACGCAAAATGGGTTACGACGACTCCCTCGACGCTTTTGGCGTGCACGGTATCGGCGGTATCCTCGGCGCGATCCTGACGGGTGTGTTCGCTGCACCGTCCCTGGGTGGTTTCGGCACCGTCACCGACATCGCGGCTCAAGTCTGGATTCAGTGCAAAGGCGTGGGCTTCACGGTGATCTACACCGCGATCGTCACCTTCATCATCCTCAAGGTGCTGGACGCTGTCATGGGTCTGCGCATCACCGAGGAAGAAGAAGCAGTCGGCATCGATCTGGCGCTGCACAACGAACGCGGCTACAACTTGTAAGCACGCCTATAAAAAATGCCCGGCTTGCCGGGTATTTTTTTGTCTTGATTTTGTCAGTGAAGGAAAGGCTGAAAGGTTTTTTCATACACGTTCAGGGGCGTTTACAACGGGTGTTTTTCTGCGGCCAATGGCTTACACGATTGAAGGAATATTAGGGCCTTTGTTTTTTCCCAGAGCGCGCTAGAATGCGCCCCGAACGTGCGGAGAACTGTATGTGGCAACAGACTCTGATTACCCTGCGGGCACGGCCCCGGGGCTTTCATCTGGTAACGGACGAGTTACTCGCCGGCTTGCCTGAACTCAAGGCGTGTCGGGTCGGTCTGTTGCATTTGTGGCTACAGCATACCTCGGCGTCGTTGACCATCAACGAGAACGCCGATCCGGCGGTACGTCGCGACTTCGAACGATTTTTCAATCGTCTGATCCCACAAGGAACGGACGACTATGAGCATAACGACGAAGGCCAGGACGACCTCCCGGCGCACTTCAAGGCCAGCGTACTTGGCTGTCAGCTCAGTTTGCCGATCTCGGCAGGCCGACTGGCGTTGGGAACCTGGCAAGGCGTTTATCTGGGCGAGCACCGTGATTATGGCGGTGCCCGTAAAGTCCTCGCCACCGTGCACGGTGAAGGGGAATAAACCGCTGGTCACCAGCGGTGGTTGAATTTTTTCCGGCGGCCTTCGACAGAAGGCAAAGCTGGGCTATAACTAATCTGCTTTTCGCAAGTCATGAGGTAGAACATGAGCGACGATGATCTGGAAAACGACGACCTCGAAGTAGGCGACGACGACGAAACCGAAGAAGGCCTGGAAGCGGCGGCTGAAGACGTCGCTGAAGACGACGGCGGTGATGTGCCCGTTCCGACTGCCAAAGGCAAAGCCAAGGCAGCGGTATCGGTCGATGAGCTGCCGAGCGTTGAAGCCAAGAACAAGGAACGCGATGCCCTGGCCAAGGCCATGGAAGAGTTTCTGGCACGGGGCGGCAAGGTGCAGGAAGTGGAGGCCAATGTGGTCGCCGATCCTCCCAAGAAGCCTGATAACAAGTACGGCAGCCGGCCTATCTAAGCGCCTGCTTCCTGCTTGCTGAAAAAAGCCCGCCGTCGCTGCGGGCTTTTTCATGGGTGAAAATCAAAAGATCGCAGCACCTCAAATATCGACTGAGTTCCAGCGGGCGAGCAGTGCAGGCAACTCGGTCAAACTGCGAATCTCGGCATCCGGCGCCTTCTCGGCTTCCCACACTTTGCCCGCCGGGTTAAACCAGATCGCTCGCAACCCCGCCTGCTGTGCTCCGGCAATGTCATCGCCAGGATGATCGCCGATATGCACCGCGGTTTCGGCGGTCGCGCCGCCCCGTTGCAACGCTTCATGAAACAGTCGCGCATCCGGTTTGGCGATGCCGATGTCTTCGGCGCACAGGGCAAACCTGAAGTAATCCGCCAGGCCCAGTCGGCGCACATCGGCGTTGCCGTTGGTCACTACACCGAGGGCGTAGTGCTTGGCGAGTGTCTCCAGCGTCGGCTCGACTTCGGGGAAAACTTCCAATTGATGCCGGGCATGCAGAAACACTTCAAAACTTTGATCAGCCAGGTCTGAGGCTTGACCATGGTCGTAACCAGCCTCTTCCAGAGCATGAAAAAGCACCCGCCGACGCAGCGCACTGATTCGGTGCTTGAGGTTCGGCTCGTTGCTCAACACCCGCTCGCGAATCGACCACAAATGCTCCACCGGCACCGCGCCCAGGTTCGGCGCATGCTCGGTCAGCCATTCACGCAATATGGCTTCGGCGGTGGCGATTACCGGGGCGGTGTCCCACAGGGTGTCGTCGAGGTCGAAGGTGATCAGTTGGATGGTCATGAATCATCGCCTTTAATGCGTTTGGCCCGTGGATGGGCGCTGTCGTAGACCGTCGCCAGGTGCTGGAAGTCCAGATGGGTGTAGATTTGGGTGGTCTTGATGTCTGAGTGGCCGAGTAGCTCTTGCACGGCGCGCAAGTCCTGAGAGGACTCCAGCAAATGGCTGGCGAAAGAGTGTCGCAACATGTGCGGGTGCAGGTTCTGCCCCAGCTCGCGCTCGCCGGCGGCCTTGACCCGCACCTGAATCGCCCGAGGACCGAGGCGCCGACCTTGTTGGCTGACAAACACTGCGTCGTCCGCCGGGTTGGTCATGGCCCGCAACGGCAGCCACAGTTCCAGTGCTTCGCGAGCCTTTTTACCCACTGGCAACAGCCGGGTCTTGCTGCCTTTACCGAGGACCTGGACCATGCCGTCAGCCAGGTCCAGCTGATCGAGGTTGAGCCCGGTCAGCTCCGAAAGCCGCAAGCCGGAGGAGTAGAACAACTCCAGAATCGCCTGATCCCGACGGGCCAGAAAATCATCCTCCACCGCGCCTTCCAGCAGTTGCAGCGCACGGTCGGTGTCGAGGGTTTTCGGCAGACGACGCTCGCCTTTGGGCGGTGCCAGGCCGTTGGCCGGATCGTGGTCGCACAGGCCTTCGCGGTTCAGATAATGATAGAGCCCGCGCACCGCCGACAGTAGCCGTGCCAGGCTGCGGGACGATTGGCCTTGTGCATGCAAGCGGGCGATCAGGCTGCGCAGCCGCTGGATATCCAGTGCGGCCCAGCTGCCGATGTTCTGTTTGACGCACCAGCCAAGCACTTTGTCGAGGTCGCGGCGGTAGGCGTACAGCGTATGCGGCGACACTTGCCGCTCACTGCGCAGGTGTTCGCAGTAAGCGTCCAGTTGCCGTTCCACGATCAGCGTACCGAGCGCAGGGAGTTGTTGACCCGTGGCAGTACGCGACCCATGACTTCGGCGATGTAGCTGAGGAACAATGTGCCCACCGAACTCTTGTAGTGCTGCGGATCGCGGCTGGCGATGGCCAGAACACCGTGGATGCCCTGGTGGCTGATGGCGACGACGGCGGTGGAGCCGATCTGCTTGCGCTGTTCTTCGCCGAACAGGAAGTCCAGTTCATGCTCACGCAGGCTGCCGCAGACGCTCTTGTCTTCCGAGAGCAGGCCGCCGATGGCCGTTTGTGCGTCGGCGTGGGTGACCCAGCGGCCTACCGGCATCGGGTTGTCGCCCAGCAGGATCAGGCTGACGAAGGGCACCTGAAAGTCCTGGCGCAGGCTGTCTTCGACGCCGATCACCACGTCTTCCAGGCTGGTCGCGTCCATCAACGTGAGAATCAGACGGCGGGTCTTGTCGAACAGGCGATCGTTGTCGCGGGCCACGTCCATCAAGTGCGAGAGACGATGACGCAACTCGATGTTGCGATCGCGCAGAATTGTCATCTGGCGTTCGACCAGCGAAATGGTGTCGCCGCGCTGGTGCGGAATGCGCAGGGCCGGGAGCAGTTCTTCATGCTCGATGAAGAAATCCGGATGAGCCTCCAGGTACGCGGCAATCGCCGCCGCCTCAAGGCTTTCGGAAGGGGATTCGTCGGGCTGTAGGGCGGGAACCTGGGGCTTGTCGGTCATGGATTTCGCTCACTCAAAGACGCACTTGTCCTTCGTATACGCGTACTGCCGGGCCGGTCATCATGACCGGTTGGCCAGGGCCTGCCCATTCAATGGACAGGCGCCCGCCGGGCAGGTCGATCAATAGCGGCGAATCCATCCACCCCTGGCTGATCGCGGCCACCGCGGCAGCACAAGCGCCGGTTCCGCAGGCCTGGGTTTCCCCGGCCCCGCGTTCCCAGACGCGCAACTGCGCGCGGTTCCGGTCGATGACCTGGAGAAAACCGACATTGACCCGCGCCGGAAAGCGCGGGTGATGTTCGATTTTCGGCCCCAGTTCATGCACCGGTGCTTTGTTGATGTCGTTGACCCGCAACACGGCATGGGGGTTGCCCATGGACACCGCAGCCAGTTCGACCATGGTGCCGTCGACGTCGACCTGATAGCTCAGGGCCTGGCTTGGGGCTTCGAACGGAATCTCGGCCGGCACCAGGCGCGGGGCGCCCATGTTGRCGCTGATCTGGCCATCGTTGCGGATGTCCAGTTCGATGATGCCGCTTTTGGTCTCGACGCGAATCTGCCGCTTGGCGGTCAGGCGCTTGTCGAGCACGAAGCGGGCGAAGCATCGAGCGCCGTTACCGCACTGTTCCACTTCGGAGCCGTCGGCGTTGAAGATCCGATAGCGGAAATCCACGTCCGGGTTGCTGGGCGCCTCGACGATCAGCAACTGGTCGAACCCGATGCCGGTGTGCCGATCGCCCCATTGCTTGGCATGCTTGGGCAGAATGTGCGCGTGCTGGCTGACCAGGTCGAGAACCATGAAGTCATTGCCCAGGCCGTGCATCTTGGTAAAACGCAGCAGCATGGGGTTACTCCGGCAGCAGGCTTTCGCCAGCAAACAACTCGGCTACCGTCTCGCGGCGACGCACTTCGATTGCCTGATCACCGTCCACCAACACTTCAGCGGCGCGGCCGCGAGTGTTGTAGTTGGAACTCATGACAAACCCGTAGGCACCGGCCGAATGCACGGCCAGCAGGTCGCCTTCTTCCAGCGCCAGTTGACGATCCTTGGCCAGGAAGTCGCCGGTTTCGCAGATCGGGCCGACGATGTCGTAGGCACGCGCGGCGGTATCGCGAGGGCGCACGGCGGTAACGTCCATCCAGGCCTGGTACAGCGCCGGGCGGATCAGGTCGTTCATGGCCGCATCGACGATGGCGAAGTCTTTGTGTTCGGTGTGCTTGAGGTACTCGACCTGGGTCAGCAGCACGCCGGCGTTGGCAACGATGAAGCGGCCTGGCTCGAACACCAGCGCCAGGTCACGACCGTCGAGACGTTCGCGCACGGCCTTGATGTAGTCGGCGGCCAATGGCGGCTCTTCATCGCGATAACGCACGCCCAGACCGCCACCCAGATCGATGTGGCGCAGGTAGATGCCGCAATCGCCGAGGCGGTCGACCAGGCCCAGCAGGCGGTCGAGGGCATCGATGAAGGGCGGCAGGGTGGTCAGTTGCGAGCCGATGTGGCAATCGACGCCGACCACTTCCAGGTTAGGCAGTTGCGCGGCGCGGACGTACACGTCTTCGGCGTCGGCGATGGCGATGCCGAACTTGTTTTCTTTGAGACCGGTGGAAATGTACGGGTGCGTGCCGGCATCGACGTC
The DNA here is from genome assembly GCF_056396965.1 of Pseudomonas sp. 05N434. NCBI lineage: Bacteria > Pseudomonadati > Pseudomonadota > Gammaproteobacteria > Pseudomonadales > Pseudomonadaceae > Pseudomonas > Pseudomonas sp. 05N434. The sequence goes on along the minus strand of NZ_JBFTMK010000007.1, from coordinate 15,310 downwards.
CGGGTTGACGCGCAGCGAGATCGGCGCGCGAACGCCCAGCTCGGCGGCGACTACTTGCAGACGCTCGAGCTCGTCGGTGGATTCGACGTTGAAGCAGTGCACGCCGACTTCCAGGGCGCGACGCATGTCGTCACGGGTCTTGCCGACACCGGAGAACACGATCTTTTCGGGGCTGCCGCCAGCGGCCAGTACACGCTCCAGCTCGCCACGGGAAACGATGTCGAAACCGGCGCCCAAACGGGCCAGGACATTCAGTACACCCAGGTTGGAGTTGGCCTTGACCGCAAAGCAGACCAGGTGAGACGTGCCGGCCAGCGCATCGGCGTAAGCCAGGTACTGGGCTTCGATGTGGGCACGGGAGTAGACGTAGGTCGGTGTACCAAAGCGTTCGGCGATGGCGGACAGGGCAACACCTTCCGCGAACAGCTCACCGTCACGGTAGTTAAAAGCGTCCATGGCGTTCCCTTATTGGTAGACGTCGTGTTTGTGTGCTTTCGACGGAGACTGTTGCGACGACTTGRCCTGCTCTGCAGGATCCTGGCTGTCATCGGGCAGGTACAGCGGGCCTTTTTGACCACAGGCCGATACCAGGCAGGCAACCGCGACGAGCGCAGCAAGGGAAGAGATCAGGCGCTTCATGGCGAAATCCTTGAAAATGCGTTAATTGCGCCGGAGTATACCGGCCACCCGGCAGCTTGCCTATGTGACGCGGCTCCCGTCCGGCGGGCCTTTGACTGTGGCGCAGTAACTTGTCTTGCGTTGCGCAGGGATATTTCGTACCGCACCTCGTCCTTGGTGGTTATTCTTTGCAATCATCGGGGCTCGCCCGTATCTTGCGGCGCTTGAGCGTGAGTAGACACTTTTTGAGGTTCCCGTAATGAGTTTGACTGAAGCCCGTTTTCACGACCTGGTCGATGCCACCCAGCAGACGCTGGAGGATATTTTCGATGAGAGTGACCTGGATATCGATCTGGAGAGCTCGGCCGGTGTGCTCACCGTCAAGTTTGAAAACGGCAGCCAGTTGATCTTCAGTCGCCAGGAGCCGTTGCGGCAATTGTGGTTGGCGGCGGTGTCCGGCGGTTTCCACTTCGACTATGACGAAGAGAGCAAGCGCTGGATGTGTGACAAGAGCGACGAGCAACTGGGTGAGATGCTCGAGCGCATCGTCAAGCAGCAAGCCGACGTCGAACTCGATTTCGAAGGTCTGTGAGATCGTGACCCAGCCTGCGCCCGTTCGCCCGCCCAAGCCGCTCTATAGCAACGTCAGCCCGGCAGTGCCTTCGCCGTGCAGCGGTGTGTGCCGGCTGGATGAGCAGAAGGTTTGCCTGGGGTGTTTTCGGCATGTCGAAGATATCCGCGAATGGCGCTCGGCCGATGATGAGCGGCGGCGGGTGATTTGTGCGCAGGCTGTACAACGCAAGATCTTGGCTTAAGGGCTTTTGTGGCGAGGGGGCTTGCCCCCGTTCGGCTGCGCAGCAGTCGTAAGCTTTTTGGGGCCGCTTCGCGACCCAACGGGGGCAAGCCCCCTCGCTACATCGCTCCCTCGCCACAATGGTCAGCGCTGGGCCGTGGTCGCCCCCGGCTTGTTTATTTATTGAGCTGTGATAGTGTCCAGATACGCCTCAACCCATCGAGGCTCGTGAAAACCCCGCCTTTTTCTGGCGGGGTTTTGCTTTTTTCGTGCAGAAGAAAGGAGTCTGCCCTGATCATGACCGCACCTTCCATCACCCTTACCCGTCTGGACGTGCAACGTCTGGAGCGCCTGATCGACAGCCTGGATGACTCGCTGCCGGGCGTTATCGCGCTGCAAACCGAACTGGATCGCGCCGATACCCTGGTCGGTCACGAAGAGGTGCCGGCCGATGTCGTGACCATGAATTCTAAAGTGCATTGCCGCGAAGAAAGCAGTGGCAAGGACTACCACCTGACCCTGGTCTACCCCAAGGATGCCAACGCCGACGAAGGCAGGATTTCCATTCTGGCGCCGGTGGGCAGTGCGTTGCTCGGCCTGAAGGTTGGCCAGCACATCGACTGGCCGGCACCGGGTGGCAAGACCCTCAAACTGACCCTGCTGGAAGTTGAATCGCAGCCTGCCAATGGCGGCGCGTTCCCGGAATGAACCCCTCAGACCTGCTCGAGCGCCTCGTTCAATGCGCGCTCCAGGTCGGCCTTGTAGCGCAAATACAGATTGCTTGAACTCTGACCATCACCGAGCAGGCCCGACAGGTCCAGGTCGGTGATGTAGCAGCGATAGCGTTCGGTCTCGCGGCGCTGCTCGACGATTTCCCGGGCGACCACGCTGAACAGTTGGTCGCCATGTTCCAGCTCTGAAAATTCCCGCTGATTGCAATACAGCGTTACTTGCACCTGTCCTGGTGCGGCTTTGCCGACGATCGCCTGCACGTCATAGAACGGTTTGTTGACCGGGGTTTGCGGCGCCGGTCGGGCTTCGACCCGACGCGCCCGTGCGGAGCCTGAAGGCAATAACTGGTAATACAAAGTCTCCAGGCTCAGCGGCTGGGCGGCGTCCATCGGTAGCAAGGCGTCGCGCCGGTACTGGATCGATTGCAGGAAACGTTGCAGCGGCACCAGCAGGCTTTGTTCGTCGTGATAGGGCAAGCGTTGTTGCCACAAGGCATTGAACTCATCCAGTACGTACAGATCGGCCTGGTGTTCGTTGATCCGGTAGAACACCTGAACGCAGTCGGGTTGCCCCATGGGCAGGATCAGCGCCAGGTCGTGGTCTTCCAGTGCCATCGGGTCCAGATGCAGCGGGCTGTAGCTGGCCAGCTCTTCGCCAAGGTAGTCAAACAGCGCCGGCAGCGTGGCGAGGGCAACGTGATTGACCTGGCCGGGCACCAGCTCCAGCACGTGGTAATGCTGCTGGACCTGAATCAGGTAGCGATGATTGAGTTTGCTCAGCAGCAGGTTTTGCGCGGTATCGAGAACTTCTTCGACTCGTCGGGCTATGAATTGCGCGCGGTTGTGGCAGAAGCAACGTACCCGCAGCTTGGGCTGCTGTGGCCCGTCCGGCAGGTTGTTGAGGTAATCGCGCAGGCAGTCGAGCAGGGCATGGGGACCGTCAAAGCGGCTGACCAGCACCTCGTTCCAGCTGTTTAGCGTGACCTGATCCAGGGTCAGCACCAGATTTTCCCGCACGCCGGCGTAGCTCAGGGAGTCGGTGCGCTCGGTGGTCATCAAGATGTTCATGTCGCGATGGTGCTTGAGCGGATCAACGCCGACGTTCACCAGAATCAGTATTTCGCTCGGCACGCTGGCGCGCAGCAAAGGCTCTTCGGCGACGGTAGTCAGAGGCAGGGCGATGCTTTGTTGCAGGCTGCCGAGCAGGTTGAACAGTTCGAATTCGCTCAAGTCGCTGGTGCCGGGGTGCAGGGCCAGGCGGGTGCTGCTGTCGATCACGCCGTTACGGTGGCACCAGGTGAGCAGCTCGAGTAACTGGCGGCTGCGCTTGATCGGCGCAAAATGCTCCCACTCGTGAGCGGTCAGGCTGCCGTTGTACAAACCCCATTGGGTTTGCCCCGGCTCTCTCTTGTTCGGGGCTTGCACCAGCGTCAGGGTGTCTTCGGCCAGATCGGGGGCGATGCCCGGGTTGATGCATTCGACCTTGTCGGCCTTGCGCTCGAAGGCCGCGTACAACCGCCGGCCCAGCACATTGAGGTCGCGCTTGTTGATCAGGCTGACGGTCTGCTCGTTACGGGCAAACTGTGTCAGGAAGCGGTAGCTGTAATTCAGTTCGCCGACCAAGGCACGGCGCTCGGCGCTGACCTGGCGGACTTTCCACTGGCTGCGGCTGTCGAGCAACGCCAACTGACGCTGATCCCAATGCCATTCGTGGGCCAGACGTTCGAGCAGCGAACGCTGCCAGCTCTGGGTGCGACCGCTGCTGCCGGTGAGCTTGCGATTGACCTTCAGGTACAGCGCACGACGTACCAGTTCGAGCCGCTCCGGTTCGCCCCGAGCCGTGAGGTATTCCTCGATGCGCCGGTAAACCACCATGTACGGGTCCAGTTCATCGAGGTCCAGTCGATTGGCAAACACCGCCTGTTTGAAACGCAGGCTCAGGCAGTGGACTTTCGGGTGTTCACTGGCGTAGACCTCGGTCAGCAGCAGTTTGAGCACTGATTTGTAGGGCGATTCGATGCCTTTGAACAGCTGCCAGAGCCCGGCCCCGATGAACTCCCCGGGAGGGATGTACGCCAGATGCCCCAGGTCCAGGGTTTCGTCGGCACGGATGAAGCGTTTGGAAAGCAGCGTGTGGGTGTAACGGTCGTACGCAGCCTCTTCGTAGACCGGCACCAGCCACCAGATGGGGGTGCGTCCGGCCAGCCAGATCGCGGTTCGATAGAACTCGTCCAGCAGCAGATAGTGCTGGGTGGTGCCACAGTCTTCCGAGCTCAACTGCGTATCGCGCTCGCCGAGCACGAAGCGGGCCGGGTCGATCAGGAAAAAGTGCGCCTCGGCGCCCTGGCTGGCGGCCCAGACTTCCAGCAACTGGCATTTCTTGCGCAGTTCAGCGAGCTCGCTTTCGCTCAGGTCCGGCCCATGACAGACCCACACGTCCATGTCGCTCTGATCGGCCTGGGCCAGAGTGCCGAGGCTGCCCATCAGGAACAGGCCGTGAATGGGGCGCGGCGGATTGCTGCCGTGGCGCGGTTTGTAGGAAAACGAGCGGGTCAGGCGTTGGGCTTCGGCGAGGGTGTTGGTATCGGGTTCGTAATTCGACAGGCCGRCCGGGGTGCTACCCGAAACGTAACCCGGCAATAGCGGATGATTGACGTGGAAAAACAGCGGCAGCAGGGTCAGCACCGTTTGCTGGCGGGTCGACAACCCTTCCATCGCACGGGCCATGCGACCCTCGTTGAGCTTCAGGAAACGGGCGCGCAGCTGGCTGAGAACCTTGCGATCGATTCCCTCGTCCAGATCGGGGCGGATTTCATGGGTGCGGGTCATGTCAGCTCAATCCGGCTCGCGGGGCTCGGACGCAGGAGGGCTCAGGGTGAGGGGCAGTTTAGCGCCTCGGCCCCGGGACTTTTAAGCTGATTTTGTTTTCCTGGCGTCAGATTTCTATCGTTTGGCGACGGCAGGTAACAGGGCCAGTCATCAAGTGTGCCCGCGGAAATCCCGTGACAGAGCTTTCCGTGGGCTACGCAGTGATGCTCAGGCTGTTTCCCGCACGGACAGAATGGTGAGAACGGTTTGCACGTTTTGTGCGGCGTCACGCCCCAGGCTGGTCAGATAACCGCCATCGGGCTGGGTGATCAATTCTTTGTCGAACAGTCTTTGTGCGGCGGCAATGGCTTTCGGGGCAGCGGTCTGATGAATTTTCAAACCTTCCTGGGAACTGTCCAGGTTGAAGAGTGCGAGGATTTCCAGTTCGGCAACCAACTCAGGGGTAAGCGACATAAGGACTCCAGACTTTCTAGGAATTAGACGATAGCGTCCCTAAGGTGAACCCGTCGGTGAGGCATGTCCAGTGCTGGCAACAGGGTTTTTCTCCCCCAGAGGCATTCCTCGGAAGGTGGTACGGACAGCGGGGGTGGTTTCTGTAGGAGCGAGCGCGCTCCTACAGGGGGGCGGGGTTATTGCTTTTCCGGCGGCAACTCTGGCAGTGCGCGCAGCGCCGTTTCATACCATTCGGTGTCGAATGCACGGTCCTCATCGAGCATGGCGTCGATCTCGTAGGCCAGCACATGGGCCATCAGGTTGAGGATTTCTTCACGCTCGTAACCCACCAGGGTCAGCTTGTTGAAGGTTGCCTTGGCCGCTGGCGGGTTGTCGCTTTCGATCTGGTTTTCGATTGCTTCGATCAGCGTCGTTTCGGCGAATTCTTCTTCGTCGTTGTCGATGTCGTTTGGCTCGCTCATGGCAGGCTCCTCAAGGAAAGGCGGCCAGTTTACCTGCATTCAGCATTGTGATGCTGCTGGCAAGAAGTGCCTGGGCGTTCTATAACTGGCGCTGCCAACCCCCTGCACGGCCTGGAGGCTATGTAATGCTCAAGCTTTATGGATTTTGCGTCAGCAACTACTACAACATGGTCAAGCTGGCGTTGCTGGAGAAGGGACTGCCGTTTGAGGAAGTACCGTTTTACCCAGGCACCAGCCCCGAGGCGCTGGCCATCAGCCCGCGCGGCAAGGTTCCGGTACTGGGCGTCGAGCAAGGTTTCGTCAACGAAACCAGCATAATTCTCGAGTATCTCGAGCAGAGCCAGAAAGGCACACCGCTGCTGCCGAGCGAGCCCTTCGAGCGAGCGCAGGCGCTGGCTTTGGCCAAGGAAATCGAGTTGTACATCGAACTGCCGGCGCGCGCCTGCTACCCCGAAGCGTTTTTCGGCATGTCAGTGCCGGAAGCGATCAAGGACAAGACCAAGGCCGAGTTGCTGCTGGGGTTCGCCTCACTGGGCCGGCACGGCAAGTTCGCCCCTTACGTGGCGGGCGACCGTCTCAGCATTGCGGATTTGTATTTCCTGTACAGCGTGCCGATGGCTTGTGCCGTGGCGCAGAAGCTGTTCGATATTGATCTGCTGGCTGAGATGCCGGCGGCCAGGGCGCTGCTGGAGCGTCTGGGGCAGAATCCGAACGTGCAGCGAATTGCGGCAGACAAGGGCGCAGCAATGCCCGCGTTTCTGGAGATGATCGCGTCGAAGAAATAGATTGTGTAACGATCTTGAGAATGCCTTTGCGGGCAAGTCTCGCGCCTGAGGGGTACGGTCCCCTGTAGGCGCGAGCGGTGCGGCGATCCGACTTGCCCGCGAAGCTTTTAACGGCTGGCGAGTAGTGCCTGACCGCGAGCCACGGCAGCCCTGACCTGTGCCGGCGCGGTTCCGCCGATATGGTCACGGGCATTCACCGAACCTTCCAGGGTCAGCACGGCAAACACGTCCTGCTCGATCTGGTCGCTGAACTTGCGCAGTTCTTCCAGGCTCATTTCCGCCAGGTCCTTGCCGCTGTCTACGCCGTACTTCACCGCGTGGCCAACGATCTCGTGGCAATCACGGAACGGCAAGCCGCGACGTACCAGGTAGTCGGCCAGGTCGGTGGCGGTCGAGAAACCGCGCAGGGCCGCTTCGCGCATCATCGCGTGCTTGGGCTTGATCGCCGGGATCATGTCGGCGAAGGCTCGCAGCGAGTCGCGCAGGGTATCGGCGGCGTCGAACAGCGGTTCCTTGTCTTCCTGGTTGTCCTTGTTGTAGGCCAGGGGCTGGCCTTTCATCAGGGTCAGCAGGCCCATCAGCGCGCCAAATACCCGGCCAGTCTTGCCGCGAACCAGCTCCGGCACGTCCGGGTTTTTCTTTTGCGGCATGATCGAGCTACCGGTGCAGAAACGGTCCGGCAGATCGATGAACTGGAACTGTGCACTGGTCCACAGCACGAGCTCTTCGGAGAACCGCGACAAGTGCATCATCGCGATGCTCGCGGCCGAGCAGAACTCGATGGCGAAGTCGCGATCGGACACGTTGTCCAGGGAGTTGCCGCCAACAGCGTCGAAGCCCAGCAACTTCGCGGTGTACTCGCGGTCGATCGGGTAAGTGGTGCCAGCCAGCGCAGCACTGCCCAGCGGCATGCGGTTGGTACGCTTGCGGCAGTCCACCAGGCGCTCGTAGTCGCGGCTGAGCATTTCGAACCAGGCCAGCATGTGGTGCCCGAAAGTCACCGGCTGCGCGGTTTGCAGGTGGGTGAAGCCTGGCATGATGCTGCCGGCTTCGCGCTCGGCCTGCTCCAGCAAGCCTTTTTGCAGGCGGGTGATCTCGGCCAGGATCAGGTCGATCTCGTCACGCAGCCACAGACGAATGTCGGTGGCGACCTGGTCGTTGCGGCTACGGCCGGTGTGCAGCTTTTTACCGGTCACGCCGATGCGGTCGGTCAGGCGCGCCTCGATGTTCATGTGCACGTCTTCGAGGTCGATGCGCCAGTCGAACTGGCCGGCCTCGATTTCACCCTGGATGGTCTTCAGGCCATCGATGATGCTGTCGCGCTCGGCATCGGTCAGCACGCCGACCTTGGCCAGCATCGTGGCGTGGGCGATCGAGCCCATGATGTCGTGGCGATACAGGCGCTGGTCGAAGGTGACGGAGGCGGTGAAGCGGGCAACGAAGGCGTCGACGGGTTCACTGAAGCGGCCGCCCCAGGACTGATTGGTCTTGTCAGTGCTCATGAATTCGCTCGTATCGGCTTGAAGAAAGATGGCGTGGAACGCTGACGCGGATAATAACAGGGTTGCCAATCCTGTCGCTGACACTGGTCGATACGTTTTTTTCTCATGGGGCGATCCATACTCGAAGCCAGCGATGCGCAAATTGCGCAACGATATTTCTCATTTGAGCAATATCGTCGCGGCAACCGTCTACAGTTGGACAGTAGGATCAGCGCACTTCTCGATGCTGCAGCTGACTATAGAGAGAAGAGGGGTGTTCATATTGTGTATCAGCAAACCTTATGGCGATGCCTCGCCAACGCGGGCCTGGGCCGTCAGTCACCCGGCAGATGAAAATTTAGCCGCCGGTCTTGCGGCACTTTTTGGCCCTCGCGCTAGTCTTAGCGTGGATCGCGGTGACGGACGTCACTTCACCTGTCTACGCTATCTTTGTGCGAGACTCACGCAGGAATCCAGCGCAATATGAATGTCCTGATCGTTGATGACGAACCCCTGGCCCGCGAGCGCCTGAGCCGAATGGTCGGCGAACTCGAGGGATACAACGTCCTGGAGCCCAGCGCCACGAATGGCGAAGAGGCGTTGGCACTGATCGACAGCCACAAGCCGGATATCGTACTGCTCGATATTCGCATGCCGGGCCTCGATGGCCTGCAAGTGGCGGCACGATTGTGCGAACGCGAAACCCCGCCCGCCGTGGTGTTTTGCACAGGGCCCGATGAATTTGCCGTGGAAGCCCTACAGGCCAGCGCCGTGGGCTATCTGGTGAAGCCAGTGCGCACAGAACAGTTACATGAAGCATTGAAAAAAGCCGAACGCCCCAATCGCATCCAGCTCGCCGCCTTGACTCGTCCCGCCGCCGAAACCGGCAGCGGCCCACGCAGCCATATCAGCGCCCGCACCCGTAAAGGTATTGAACTGATCCCGTTGGGCCAGGTGGTCTACTTTATTGCCGACCACAAGTACGTGACCTTGCGCCATGAAGGTGGCGAGGTGCTGCTGGATGAGCCACTCAAGGCCCTCGAAGACGAATTTGGCGACCGTTTCGTGCGGATCCACCGCAATGCACTGGTCGCCCGCGAACGCATTGAACGGCTGCAACGCACCCCCCTGGGGCATTTCCAGCTGTTTCTCAAAGGCCTGAACGGCGACGCCCTGATCGTCAGCCGACGCCATGTGGCCGGCGTGCGCAAAATGATGCAGCAGCTTTAATCCGCCATTCAGGGCGGATTTCTACCCTGTTTTAGGGCCTTGAGGGCCAGGGAGGCCATGCAGTTTCTGATACAAGTCAAAGTGGATTTGGCTGAGCTGTTATTATCCGCMGTATCTATTCAGTACGGATTGATCCATGTCCTCTCGCGAAATCCGCATCGCCACCCGCAAAAGTGCTCTCGCCCTGTGGCAGGCCGAATACGTCAAGGCTCGTCTGGAACAGGCCCATCCGGGCCTGCTCGTGACACTGGTGCCCATGGTCAGTCGCGGCGACAAGCTGCTCGATTCGCCCCTGTCGAAAATCGGCGGCAAGGGCCTGTTCGTCAAGGAGCTGGAAACCGCGCTGCTGGAAAACGAAGCCGACATCGCCGTGCACTCCATGAAGGACGTGCCGATGGACTTCCCCGAAGGCCTCGGTCTGTTCTGCATCTGCGAGCGCGAAGACCCGCGCGATGCATTTGTCTCCAATACCTTCGCCAGCCTAGATGAGTTGCCACCAGGCAGCATCGTCGGCACCTCCAGCCTGCGCCGCCAGGCTCAGTTGCTGACCCGTCGCCCGGATCTGGAAATCCGCTTCCTGCGTGGCAACGTCAACACGCGCCTGGCCAAGYTCGATGCCGGCGAATACGACGCCATCATCCTCGCCGCGGCGGGGTTGATTCGTCTGGGCTTCGAACACCGCATCACCTCGGCCATCAGTGTCGATGACAGCCTGCCAGCCGGAGGCCAGGGCGCGGTCGGTATCGAGTGCCGTAGCGTCGACACTGAGATTCATGCACTGCTCGCACCGCTGCATCATCAGGATACGGCCATCCGCGTGACCGCTGAACGTGCCCTCAACAAACATCTGAATGGCGGCTGCCAGGTGCCGATCGCTTGCTACGCCGTGCTTGAAGGCGAGCAGGTCTGGTTGCGTGGCTTGGTGGGCGATCCGAACGGCGGCCTGCTGCTCTGCGCCGAGGCCCGAGCGCCACGCAGCAAGGCCGAGGCCCTGGGCGTGCAAGTGGCCGAAGACCTGCTGAGTCAGGGCGCCGACGCCATTCTCAAAGCAGTCTACGGCGAGGCTGGGCACGAGTGACTGGCTGGCGCCTGCTGCTGACGCGCCCTGCGGATGAATCGGCGGCGCTTGCCTGCGTGTTGGCTGACGCGGGGGTTTTCAGTAGCAGCTTGCCGCTTTTGGACATCGAGCCGATGCCGGCCTCTGCCACAATGTGCGCAGTGATTCAGGACCTGGATCACTATTGCGCGGTGATCGTGGTCAGCAAGCCGGCCGCCAGAATCGCTGTCGAGCTGCTCCACCAGCATTGGCCGCARCCGCCGGTTCTGACGTGGTTCAGCGTCGGCGCGGCAACGGCGCAGATCCTCGAGGCTAACGGGCTGGATGTGAGTTTCCCGGCCGACGGTGATGACAGCGAAGCCTTGCTTGAACTTCCACGATTGCGCGAGGCTATCGCCCGTCCCGATCCTCGGGTGTTGATCGTGCGTGGGGAGGGTGGGCGCGAGTTGCTGGCTGAGCGTTTGCGCGAGCTTGGTGCTAGTGTCGAGTATCTGGAGTTGTACCGACGCGGCTTACCGCAGTACCCACCGGCAGCGTTGCCTGAGCGGATCGAGGCGGAACGCTTGAACGGGCTGGTGGTCAGCAGTGGACAGGGTTTTGAGCACCTGCACCGATTGGCTGGCGATGCCTGGCCGATCATGGCGCGGTTGCCGTTGTTTGTTCCAAGCCCCAGGGTCGCCGAGCTGGCACGCGCCGCCGGGGCCCAAACAGTTGTGGATTGTCGTGGCGCCAGTGCCGCGGCCTTGCTGACGGCGTTACGGGAGCACCCCGTACCCGTTTTCTAATGCAAAGGATGGATACGTGAGCAAAACAGCCTTGCCTAAAGATGACGTCCAGCCGGTGCTCGATGCGCCGGCAGAAGCACCGGTTGTAACCGGGCCACCTGCTACTGAGCCGCGCCGAGGCAATGGGCTGGCAATCGTCGCGCTGCTGTTGGGCGCTGCCGGTGTTGCCGTGGGCGGTTGGGGAGTCTGGCAGGTGCGTCACCTGCAAGCCGATAACCTGCAACAGTTGAGTCAGGTACAGGCGTTGAACGATCAGGCGCAGAGCCTGAAGCTCAACGAGCAGCGTCTGACCGCTCGCCTCGAACAAATGCCTGCGGCCGAAGAGCTCGATGCGCGCAGTCGCTTGGTCACTCAACTTCAGGGCGATCAACAGCGTTTGAATCAACGCCTGGAAACCGTCCTCGGTGCCAGCCGCAAGGATTGGCGTCTGGCCGAGGCTGAGCATTTGCTGCGACTGGCCAGCCTGCGTCTGTCGGCGTTGCAGGACATCAGCAGCGCCCAGGCCCTGGTGCAGGGGGCCGATGAGATACTCCGTGAACAGAATGACCCGGGGGCTTTTGCCGCTCGCGAGCAAGTGGCCAAAACCCTGGTGGCCCTGCGCAGTACCGAACAGCCGGATCGCACCGGGTTGTTCCTGCGACTGGGTGCCTTGCGCGATCAAGTGATCAGCCTCACCGAACTGGCGCCCGAGTACAAGGACCGTGGCGAATCCCTGCTGGGCCTGACGGCCGATGGCGACGGCGCCAGTCGCTGGGCGCAATGGTGGGATCAGATCTCGCGTTACATCCGAATCGATTTCAACGCCGACAAGAATGTCCGTCCATTGCTGGCAGGGCAGAGCCTGAGCCAGGTGCGTCTGGCCTTGAGCCTGGCGCTGGAACAGGCGCAGTGGGCCGCGCTCAACGGTCAGGCTGCGGTTTACACTCAGGCGCTGACCGAGGCGCGGGACGTGCTCAAGGGTAACTTCAATCCGGACAACCCTCAGAGCAAGATCATGCTGGAGCAGGTGGCCGAGTTGAGCAAACAGCCAGTCACGGTGGTCACGCCGGATCTGACAGGCACGTTGAGCGCCGTCCAGGCTTACCTTGAGCGACGCAACGTCAACGCCGAGGACTCAGTGAAACCTCTTGGCAAACCTGCCGCGAGCACTGCGCAGGAGGCCACACCATGAAGCGTCTCTATGTGATCGTGTTCGTGGTCATCGCTGCCGCCGCCGCGTTGGGGCTGGCGATTGCCGAGCATTCCGGCTACGTGCTGATCGCCTACAAGAGCTTCCGTTACGAATCGAGCCTGTGGGCAACCCTGGCCTTGGTGGCCGTGCTGTGGCTGGTGTTCTGGGGCATCAAGGCGCTGGTCGAACTGGTGACGACTTCCGGTGGGGTGGTCAACCCATGGTCGCGGCGCAATCGCAGTCGACGGGTGCAAGTGGCGATCGAGCACGGCCAGCTGGATTTGGCCGAGGGCCGCTGGGCCAGTGCTCAGCGTCACCTGTATCGCGCGGCAGAAGCCGAGCGTCAGCCACTGCTCTACTACTTGGGTGCTGCCCGCGCCGCGAACGAACAAGGTCTCTACCAGGAAAGCGATAACTTGCTGGAGCGCGCTTTGGAGCGACAGCCCCAGGCCGAGCTGGCGATTGCCTTGAGTCATGCCCAATTGCAGACCGACCGCGGCGACACCGACGGCGCCCTGGTCACCCTGCAGGCCATGCACGAGCGTCATCCTCATAACGTCCAGACCCTGCGCCAGTTGCAACGCCTGCATCAGCAGCGGGGCGACTGGTCGGCAGTGATTCGCTTGCTGCCGGAGTTACGCAAGGACAAGGTGCTGCCGCCGGCCGAGCTGGCTGAACTGGAGCAACGCGCCTGGGGTAAGAATCTTTCGTTGGCGGCGCACCGGGAAGAGGACGGAACGGTCGGTTTGCAATCGCTCGCTCGTGCCTGGCAGCAGCTCACCGCCGCTCAGCGGCAGGAACCGCAACTGGTGCTCGCCTATGCCGAGCAACTGCGGCAACTGGGAGCGCAGGTCGAGGCCGAAGAGGTTCTGCGTACAGCTCTCAAGCGCAAATACGACAGTCATCTGGCACGCCTGTACGGTCTGGTTCGCGGTAGCGATCCGGCCAGACAGCTGCACACCGCTGAAGGTTGGCTCAAGGATCATCCGGCCGACCCGAGCCTGTTGCTGACGTTGGGCCGTTTGTGTCTGCAAAGCAGTCTGTGGGGCAAGGCCCGGGATTATCTGGAAAACAGTCTGCGTGTACAGCGTAATCCTGAAGCCTGCGCCGAACTGGCGCGGTTGCTGGCGCAATTGGGTGACACTGAACGCAGTAATCAGTTGTTCCAGGAGGGCTTGGGCCTGCTGGACGAGCGCTTGCTGTCGGCTCCGCTGCCGGTGCCGGCTCATGCTTGATGCCGGCCTGTAGCCGCTGCCGAAGGCTGCGTTCGGCTGCGCAGCAGTCGTAAATCAGGCGCCGCAGTCGGATCAGGTGAGTCGTGTTAAACCGATTACGACTGCTGCGCAGCCGAACGCCGGCTGCGCCAGCTGCTACAGGGGGAGTCGTTCGTCAGGGCAATCCAACCGCTCCGAGTCTGCCACTGTTTTTGAGTTGTGGTCCTGGTCTGGCAAAGTCCTACAGCGGACTACATCTTATCCTCTCGACTCTGTCGGGAATTCCCTACACTTCTGGTGAAGTGTCCGTGCTGGCCTGCCTTGAAAGGCTGCTGCGCTTTCCTCTACCGTAACCGCTTGTCTCTACAGTTACGGAAAAGCCATGTCTTTGGCCTGCTCACGCTCMTTGTTTTTCATGGTTTTCATTGCAGGTGCCCTGGCCTTGGGCGTTTCCTATTACCTGGAATATGCGGTCGGCCTCAAGCCTTGCGGGTTGTGCCTGTTGCAACGGGTTTGCCTGGCGCTGCTCACGGGTGTCTGCCTGATGGCTTCGGTGCAGGGGCCTGGTCGCTTCGGATCATTCCTGTATTGGTTACTGGGTCTGCTATGCAGTGTGGCGGGTACCGTCACGGCGTGGCGGCAGGTTGTGTTGCAGAGTGATCCGGTGCATCAGCTCTCGGCATGCTCGCCCAACCTGACTGATCTGTTTGCCAGTACGCCCTGGTTGTGTGCCTTGCAACGGTTGTTCAAGGGAACCGACGACTGCGCGGAAATTTCCTGGACGCTGTTCGACCTGAGTATCCCGGAATGGAGCCTGTTGTTCTTCRTTGCGATGATGATTCTGGGCGGGTATCAATTGCTGCGCCTTGTCTGGATCGCCTGTCAGCGACCGCTCAGCGGCGAGTCGTCGCACCGGGTATTGACGGGCGATTAAACACTTGTATGAACTTTATCTCCTGCGTACCTTGAAGCCATAGGCGCGCGGGCATAATCTGGCCCGCACGTATCATTGGAATTATGTTGCTCGTTGCTGTTCTGCCTGACCAAGACCGGATGTGCCGAGTCTTGGTCAGGCGTAGAACGGCATGACCCATTAGGGAAGAGAGATCGCCATGTTAGATAGTTGTCAGAATGCTCAGGAACGCTGGGGTGGGGTTCATAAGCTCATTGACCGCTGGCTACAAGAGCGTGAAGAGTTGGTAAAGTCGTTCCACGACTTGCGAAATGCCAAACCGGCTTTCGCCGACAAGTCCTTGAACGGTCGGTTCTGCGAGATTCTTGTCGATTACGTTTCTGCCTGGCACTTCGAAGTGAGTGAGCATCTGGTCAATGAGGCCAAGGCCTTTGGCGACGATGGCGGCCTTGAACTGGCGGAGCAGATCAACCCGCGTATCGACGTGAGCACCGAGATGGCGCTGTCGTTCAATGATCATTGTCACAAGGGTGACTGCAACGACACCGAGCGTTTCGCCGAAGCGCTGGAAAAGMTGGGCAGCCAACTGCGTGAACGCTTCGAACTGGAAGATTGCCTGATCGAAGTGCTGCACACCGCCCACAAGGAAGAGAGTTCGGTTCAGGCCTGAACCTTTCCCGGCTAGACACTGAAAACGGTGCGCAATGCGCACCGTTTTTCGTTTCCGGCATTCAGCTTGTAGCACCACGCAATTCGACTTCGAATACCAGCGGCGTGAACGGCGCGATC
>NZ_JBFTMK010000006.1:0-25278 GCF_056396965.1 Pseudomonas sp. 05N434 | reverse complement strand
GCCTACGGCGAAACCGTGACACAATTGCGTCAGGTACTGGAAAGCAGCGGCGTCCGGGTCTACAGCGGCGCACCTTACAAACTGGTGCTGACCGATGAGCAGGAAAGCCAGCGCATCCTCAGCTATGCCGGTGCCGGCCGTACTGGCGAGTACCAGGTGAACACCGTGCTCAATTACGACATCCGTGGTCAAGGTGGCCTGCCACTGCTGAGCGACAAGCTTGAAGTGCAGAAGGTGTTCATCCACGATGGCAACAACCTGGTAGGTTCCGACCAGGAAGCCAACGATGCCCGCCGCGAGACTCGTCGTGAACTGGTTCAACGCATGATGCTGCGTCTGCAACAGCTCACTCCGACTCAGTTGGAGCAGCTGCAACAGACCGCCGACGCCCGGGCCAAGGCTGAAGCCGCCGCGCTGGAAGCAGCGCAGAAGGCTGAAGCGGAGACTCCGCGTCAGTCGCCTGTCGAACTGCCGCAGCAATAAGACTTACGGGGCGCTCAGGCGCCCCGTTCGCCTCCTCTTATGAAACTCGCCCCCGCCCAACTCGGTAAACACCTGCAAGGCGCTCTTGCGCCGGTCTACATCATCAGTGGCGATGACCCACTGCTGTGCCAGGAAGCCGCCGACGCCATTCGCGCCGCTGCTCGCCAACAAGGTTTCGATGAACGCCAGGTCTTCGCCGCCGACGCCAGTTTCGACTGGGGTACGCTGCTGCAGGCTGGTGCAAGCATGTCGCTGTTCGCCGAAAAACGTCTTCTGGAACTGCGCCTGCCCTCCGGCAAACCTGGTGACAAAGGCGCCGCCGCGCTCATCGAGTACTGCTCGCGCCCGGCAGAAGACACGCTACTGCTGATCAGCCTGCCCAAGCTTGATGGCAGTGCGCAGAAAACCAAGTGGGGCAAGGCGCTGGTCGAAGGTCCGCAGACTCAGTTCGTGCAAATCTGGCCCGTGGACACCAACCAGTTGCCGAGCTGGATTCGTCAACGACTGTCCCAGGCCGGGCTTTCCGCCAGCCAGGACGCCGTCGAACTGATCGCCGCTCGGGTCGAAGGCAACTTGCTGGCTGCCGCCCAGGAAATCGAAAAGCTCAAGCTGATGGCCGAAGGTGGTCAGATCACCGTCGAAACCGTGCAAGCGGCGGTGGCCGACAGCGCGCGCTTCGACGTCTTCGGCTTGACCGACGCGATCCTCAACGGCGAAGCCGCTCATGCCCTGCGCATGCTCGAAGGGCTGCGCGGCGAAGGCGTCGAACCGCCGGTGATTCTCTGGGCGCTGGCCCGTGAACTGCGCCTGCTGGCCAACCTGTCGCTGCAATACAGCCAGGGCGTGCCGCTGGACAAAGCCTTCAGCCAGGCCCGACCGCCGGTCTGGGACAAGCGCAAACCACTGATTAGCAAGGCACTGCAACGCTACTCGGCACAACGCTGGGCGCAATTGCTGCTTGAAGCACAGCGCATCGACGCGCAGATCAAAGGCCAGGCGGCGGGTTCACCCTGGATGAGTTTGAGCCGGTTGACGTTGTTGATGGCTGGGCAGAGATTGTCGTTGCCTGCCGAATAACCTGTTTTCCAGCCTGCACCAACCTCTGTGGCGAGGGAGCTTGCTCCCGCTGGGTTGCGAAGCGACCCCGAAACGGTTTTACGACTGCTCCGCAGCCGAACGAGAGCAAGCTCCCTCGCCACAAGCCATCATTTCCTACATATCCCAGGGACTAGACAGAACCCCAACTTCGGCCGATGATTTGTCCCGCAAAATCCACTCACTTGCGAGAGATCATCATGAGTAAAAAGCCATCCAAGCATGGCCCCAACAAGGCCAAATCCATCATCGCCCAGCCACTGTTCCGCAGCCGTCAGGAACGAGCCGGCAAGGGCAAAGGCAGCTACCGCCGCGAAGCCTTCCAGTCTAATAGCTGGGAGGCTTCTTACTTTCTGGCAGCCTGAAAGGCAAGCCATCGCTCAACATGTTAAGGTCTGCACCTGATTCGTATCCTCTGGACCTGTGCATGCCCCTTTGTCTTTCCCGTCGTTGGCACCTTCGCCAATTGATAGCTGCCTCCAGCCTCGTTCTGCTTGTCGCCTGCGCGGAAAAACCCACCGCCGCCGACGCCCAGCCGCTTCAAACCCAAGCCGTTGCCACGGCCCCTGCGGTCGTTCCGCCAGTGGTTCCGACTGGTGAGGATCTCGACATCCAGCCCACCCAGACCTTTGCCGAATGGCAGGCGGGCTTTCGCAAAGACGCCCTCGCCGCCGGCATTCGCGCCGACCTGTTCGACCGTGCCTTTGCCAATGTCAGCTTGGACGCCAGCGTGATCCGTGCCGACCGCAGCCAACCGGAATTTACTCGTCCGGTGTGGGAATACCTCGATGGCGCGCTGTCGCCGCTGCGGGTACGCAAAGGTCAGGCACTGGTCAGCCAGTACGCCGATATCCTGCAAAGCATCGAACAGCGCTATGGCGTCGACCGTCAGGCATTGGTCGCGGTGTGGGGCATGGAGAGTAACTTCGGTCAGTTCCAGGGTAACAAGTCTGTGATCAACTCCCTGGCAACCCTGGCCTATGAAGGTCGACGCCCAGGCTTTGCTCATGCGCAGCTGATCGCTGCCCTGCAAATCCTGCAACAGGGTGATATTGAACCCGAGAAAATGCTCGGCTCCTGGGCGGGCGCCATGGGCCAGACCCAGTTCATCCCGACCACCTACAACACCCACGCCGTAGACTTCGACGGCGATGGCCGCCGTGACATCTGGAACAGCGCCGCTGATGCACTGGCCTCGACCGCGCACTACCTGCAAAGCTCTGGCTGGCAGAAAGGCCAGCCGTGGGGCTTCGAAGTCCAACTGCCGAGCAGCTTCAATTACGTCCTGGCCGATGGCGCGATTCGCAAAAGCGTCGCCGAGTGGCAGCAACTGGGGGTCACCCTGCCCAATGGTGTCCAGGTTCCGGCCGGTTCCGAACACCTGTCGGCCGCCCTGCTCCTGCCGGCAGGCTATCGCGGCCCGGCATTCCTGATCTTCGATAACTTCCGCGCAATCCTCAAGTACAACAACTCTTCGTCCTACGCCTTGGGCGTGAGCTTGTTGTCTGAGCGCTTCAATGGCGGTGGCCTGATCAACGGTCTATGGCCAAAAGATGACTTGCCGCTGAGCCGTACCGAGCGAATCGAGCTGCAAACCCTGCTGAGCGCCCGGAACTATGACGCCGGCACCCCCGACGGCATCATCGGCGCCAATACCCGTAAAGCAATCCGCAGCGCGCAGCAGTCGTTTGGCTGGCCGGCGGATGGGTACCCTACGCACAAGTTGCTCGAAGGTTTGCGTAACCGCTAAAAGCAAAAGATCGCAGCCTTCGACAGCTCCTACAGGGTTTTGTGTACACCTGCAGGAACTGCCGAAGGCTGCGATCTTTTTTGCGATGTGTTGTTACTTGATCACCACATCCTGCTCCAACACCAACGTCTTGCTCCCCGCATCCAGCCTGACCAGTGCCCCCATCGGCAACGTCAGGTTCGGATCGCAATGCCCGCTGCGCCACCCCGCCAGCACGGGTATGCGCAACGACGCGAAGGTCTGCTTGAGCAAGCCCTCCAGCGCGATGGTGTCCACGCCCGCCACATCCCCCACCAGAACCCCGCGCAACTTGTGCAGCGTGCCGGCCAGACGCAAGTGGGTCAGCAGCCGATCAATGCGATAAAGCGGCTCGTTGATGTCTTCGATGAACAGGATGGCGCCCTCGGCGTCGATCTCGTAAGGCGTGCCCATGGTCGCGGCGATCATCGACAGATTGCCCCCCAGCAAACGCCCGTGAGCAATGCCTGGCGAGACGGTCGTCAACGGGTAGGCCACAGGGTGCGCCAGCACGCTGTCCGCCGTCACTTGCCCGCGCAACATGTTGAAAAACGAGGACTCGGTGGGTTTCTGCTTGTCACCCAGCAGGTCAGCATTGAGCATCGGGCCGTGAAACGTCACGAAACCCGCATAACGGCTGATTGCCAGATGCAGTGCAGTGATATCGCTATAGCCGATGAACGGTTTGGCATTGTTGCGCAGTAACTCGAAATCGATCCGATCGAGCAAACGCGGCGTACCGTAACCGCCACGCAAACAGATGATGGCGTCGACCTCGCTGTCGGTAAATGCCGCGTGCAAGTCATTGAGCCGCACATCGTCGCTGCCGGCCAGGTAGGCGTCTTTCTCGTAAACACCGGGGAACACTCGCAGCGAATAGCCGCGAGCGCGCATCCAGGCAATCGCTTTACCGGTGTCCAGGGCAGCGGGGCCGGCAGGCGCAATGACGCCGATCAGCCCTGCAGGCGGCAAGGCCGGAACAGGGACGTGAGGACAAAGGGTGTGGGTCGGTCGAGCAGTCATCCATGATTCTCCCTGTGTGAATGCTTCAGCACACAGTAGTCAGGAACGGGAATAAACAAAAGAGGGTCAGTCGCACCACGGCTTGCAGGAAAAGCCTGCAGAGGATGTGGGCACCGCCAATGAAAAYGCCCGCAAGGACTAACCTTGCGGGCGTGCTCTTTTCTCAGCGCGGAATCAGGACGACATCAATTCGGCCTTGACCAGCTTCGCCTGCTCGTCGGCGTGGTACGAGGAGCGTACCAGCGGGCCGGAAGCGACGTTCTTGAAGCCCATCTTGTAGCCTTCCTCGGCAAACCAGGCGAAGGTGTCCGGGTGCACGAAGCGCTGGACCGGCAAGTGGCTGCGGGACGGTTGCAGGTACTGGCCCAGGGTCAGCATGTCGATGTCGTGTTCGCGCATGCGTTTCATGACTTCGATGACTTCTTCGTCGGTTTCGCCCAGACCCAGCATCAGGCCGGACTTGGTCGGAATGTGCGGCATCATCTGCTTGAAGCGTTGCAGTAGGGTCAGCGACCACTGGTAATCCGACCCCGGACGCGCAGCCTTGTACAGGCGCGGCACGGTTTCCAGGTTGTGGTTGAACACATCTGGCGGCTCGGCGGCGGTGATTTCCAGTGCGACGTCCATGCGGCCACGGTAGTCCGGGACCAGGGTTTCGAGCTGTACGTTCGGCGACAGTTTGCGGATTTCACGGATGCAGTCGGCAAAGTGCTGGGCACCACCGTCACGCAGGTCGTCACGGTCTACCGAGGTGATGACCACGTATTTCAGTTTCAGGTCGGCGATGGCAATGGCCAGGCTTTCCGGCTCGTTCACGTCCAGTGGCTTCGGACGACCATGGCCAACGTCGCAGAACGGGCAACGACGGGTGCAGATATCGCCCATGATCATGAAGGTCGCGGTGCCGCCGGAGAAGCACTCGCCCAGGTTCGGGCAGGATGCTTCTTCGCAAACGCTGTGCAGCTTGTGTTTGCGCAGCAAGGCCTTGATGCGGTCGACTTCCGGGGAAACCGGGATGCGCACGCGAATCCAGTCAGGTTTCTTCGGCAGTTCGGTGGTCGGGATGATCTTCACCGGGATGCGTGCAACCTTCTCGGCGCCGCGCAGCTTGACGCCGGCTTCAACCTTGGCACGCGGGGCCGGACGCTCGGTGACATCGAGCGTCGGGATCATGGTTTGCACTGCATCAGTAGTCATATCAATCGATTCCGCCCGTTAGGGTCGTCTGCTCAGCATAGTCGAGGTGTTTGACGAGCTGCGCGCGCAGCCGGGCACTTACCTCGGCAAATTCAATCGGTCCTGCGTGATCGCGCAGCTGGGTCATCGCCAGCCCGGCATAGCCGCAGGGATTAATCCGTCGAAACGGTTCCAGGTTCATATCCACGTTCAGGGCCAGGCCATGAAAGGAACAACCGTGGCGGATCCGCAGACCCAAGGACGCGATTTTCGCGCCATCGACATAGACACCCGGTGCATCCGGCTTGGCGGATGCGGTCACGCCGTAACTGGCCAGCAACTCGATCAGGCACTGCTCCATGCGGCTGACCAGGTCACGCACGCCGAACCCCAGCTTGCGCACATCCAGCAACAGGTAGGCCACCAACTGGCCCGGACCGTGGTAGGTCACCTGCCCACCGCGGTCGACCTGCACCACCGGAATATCGCCTGGCAGCAACAGGTGTTCAGCCTTGCCGGCCTGGCCCTGGGTGAACACCGGAGGGTGCTCGACCAGCCAGATCTCGTCGGCGGCATCGCTGCCGCGTTCGTTGGTGAAGCGTTGCATGGCATGCCAGACTGGCTCGTAAGCCATCTGGCCAAGTTCGCGAAAGCCCAGCGTGCCAGGCATCACAGCACCATGTGCACGAAGCCGGTAGCCCGCAGTTCGCTGTTGATGTTGTACAGCTGGTCCTGGTCGGTGGCGACGATGTGCAACTGAATCGTGGTGTACTTGCCGTTGGTGCTTTGGCGCTCATCAACGCGGTCATGGTTGATCGTCGCGTGTTTCTTGACGATCTCGATGATCTTGTCTTTGTTGCCCACACCCGTATCGCTGATCACCTTAACCGGGTAATCAACGTTGGGGAATTCGATCTTAGGCGCCTYTACTTCGGTATCGGTCATGGCGTAACGGCCTCGTAAGCGTAAGCCGTGGCGACAGCAAGGCCCCACGCCGGATCAGCGTGGGGCCATGCAGGTGCACACTATCAGTTGAACAAGCCGTAGAAGAATAGACGGATGCTATCCCACATGCGGCGGAAGATACCACCCTCGTCGACTGCGTCCAGAGCGATCAGGTCGGCGCTGTGCACCACTTTGTCGTCCAGTTTCACTTCGACTTTACCGATCACGTCGCCCTTGGCGATGGGTGCAACCAGTTGCGGGTTCATGGTCATGCTGGCAGCAAGCTTCTTCAGCTGGCCTTTTGGCAAGGTCATAGTCAGGTCTTCAGCCAGGCCGGCCTTGACTTGATTGGTGGTGCCTTTCCAGACAGGTGCCTGAGCCAGCTCGGCGCCTTTCTGATAGAAGGTCTGGGTTTCGAAGAAGCGGAAACCGTAAGTCAGCAACTTCTGGGTTTCGGCAGCACGAGCCACTTCGCTGTTGGTGCCGAACACCACGGCGATCAGACGCATGCCATCACGTACGGCCGAAGACACCATGCAGTAGCCGGCTTCGTCGGTGTGACCGGTTTTCAGACCGTCGACAGTCTTGTCGCGCCACAGCAGCAGGTTGCGGTTAGGCTGCTTGATACCGTTCCAGAAGAACTCTTTCTGCGAGTAGATCGCGTAGTGAGCCGGGTCTTCGTGGATGATCGCGCGAGCCAGCACGGCCATGTCGTGAGCCGACGAGTAGTGCTCCGGGTTCGGCAGACCGGTCGGGTTCATGAAGTGGGTGTTGGTCATGCCCAGATCAGCAACGGTTTTGTTCATCAGGTCGGCGAATGCGTCTTCGCTGCCGGCGATGTGCTCGGAGAGCGCAACACTGGCGTCGTTGCCCGATTGAATGATGATGCCGTGCAGCAGGTCGCTGACGGTAACTTGCGAGCCGACCTTGATGAACATCCGCGAACCACCGGTACGCCAGGCGTTCTCGCTGACGGTCACCGGATCGTTTTCGCCGATCTGGCCACGACGGATTTCCAGGGTCGCGATATACGCGGTCATCAGCTTGGTCAGRCTGGCCGGCGGCAGACGCTGGTCACCGTTGTTCTCTACCAGCACGTTGCCGCTGCTGGCGTCCATGAGTACGTAGGCYTTGGCGGCCAATTGCGGTGGCGACGGCATCATCTCGACCGCGAAAGCCGCGGGAGAGAGAAGCAGCGGGACTAGCAGGCACAGGCGTTTGGCAAAGGTGGTGATGTTCATCCGTCTCTCGAAATCGCTAATGGAAACTGCCCTAGGGCAAAACTAATCAGACAACTTTTCAAAAAGCTGTCACGTGTTCAGTTGCTCACTCTGTAACCCTTGCCGGGCTTTTGTTCTTCAACGAGCCAACAACCCGGTTCGCCCCCCAAAACTGCAAGCGAACCGTCAATCAAGTACTACGTGTTACTCGGCGCTGACCAGGCTCGGTGAACCGAGATTGGCCAGCCGCACGCTGTTCTGCACCTGCTGGATTTCACCCGCAGAGCCGATCGGCCCCATGCGCACCCGATGCAGAGTCTGCTGGTTACGCACGATCGAGCTGATGAACACCGGAGCGCTCACCATCCCGCTGAGCTTCGATCTCAGGAGCTCTGCAGCGTCCGGGTTGGCGAACGCGCCCACCTGCAGATACTGGCCAGAGGCTGGTACAGAAGCGTTTTTTTTTGCATCGATCTGCACGGGCACAACGGCCGCGGCGTGTTGCTGCGGCGGTGGCGTCCATTGCTCGACGGTGCCAGTGGAAGCGGTCATGGTCGGCGCGGCATTTTGCGCCACTTGCGGCTCGTTGAGCATCAACGGCGCCGGACGACCTCTCTGCGCCCACCATTCCTGCGGGTCGATGCCTTCGACCTTGACCCGCGCCGTGCCGATTTCAGCGTAGCCAAGCTTCTTGGCGGCCGCGTAGGACAAGTCGATGATCCGGTCTGAATAGAACGGCCCACGGTCATTGACCCGCAGAATCACCGTCTTGTTGTTGTCCAGGTTGGTCACCCGAACGTAACTTGGCAGTGGCAAGGTCTTGTGGGCGGCGMTCATGCCATACAGGTCATACACCTCGCCGTTGGCGGTGTTCTGGCCGTGGAACTTGGTGCCATACCAGGACGCCGTGCCCGACGCGACGTAGGTCTTGGATTCCTGCAGCGGGAAGTAGGTCTTGCCCAGCACGGTGTACGGGTTGGCTTTATAAGGACCGCTGTGCAGGGTCGGCGTGGCATCCGGGATGCGCGATACGTCGACGTCCCACCAGGGTGCGCCATCCTTGTGCGCCCGGTTGATGTCCAGGCCGGGGGCCGAWCGAACGGCGGTGGAAGACTTCTGAGTCGGTGAGCGGCTGGTCGAACAACTGGCGACCAGCACCGCCAACGCGGCGAATGCCATGAGCTTCAGGGGTTTATTCATAGGCAATGCCCGCATTACTTGACGCCCCGTGCTTGGACCAGCTGTTCAGACAGTTGATGTACGGCCATGGCGTACATCACGCTGCGGTTATAACGCGTGATCGCGTAAAAATTCGTCAGGCCCATCCAGTATTCAGGGCCATTGTCACCTTCCAGGCGGAAAGCCGTGACCGGCATATCATCGCGCAGCGCATCATGACTCGACCAGCCCAGCGCCCGCAACTCCCCGACGGTTTTCGTCGGTTCGATGCCGTCGGTCAGCCCCTCGTCCACCTGATCGCCGCGCACATCGGCACGGCTGACCACAGGTTCGCCGGCGACCCAGCCGTGTTGCTTGAAATAACTGGCGACGCTGCCGATGGCATCATCGGGGTTGTTCCAGATATTAATGTGGCCGTCACCGTCGAAATCCACCGCATAGGCGCGAAAGCTGCTCGGCATGAATTGCGGCAAGCCCATGGCTCCGGCATAGGAGCCTTTGAGGGTCAACGGGTCGACCTGCTCTTCACGGGCCAGCAGCAGGAATTCACGCAACTCCTTGCGAAAGAAATCAGCACGGGGAGGATAGTCGAAACCCAGGGTCGACAAGGCGTCGATCACCCGATAATTGCCAGTATTGCGACCAAAAAAGGTTTCGACGCCGATGATCGAGACGATCACCTGCGCCGGCACACCGTATTCCTGCTCGGCGCGAGCCAGCACCGCCTCGTGCTGACGCCAGAAGTCCACGCCACGGGCGATGCGCGCGTCGGTGATGAACATCGGGCGATATTCTTTCCACTGCTTGACGCGTTCGGCGGGTTTGGAGATCGCGTCCAGAATCGACTGTTTGCGCTCGGCTTCGCGGAACACGCCCATCAGCTGTTCACCGGCAAAGCCGTAGTCACGGGTCATTTCACCAACGAACTCGGCCACCTGGGGTGAGCCTTCGTAATCGCCGGCCAATGCTTCCTGCACGGAACCAAGGATGCTCACCAGGCCGACCCACGGTGCGTATCGAGTCGCCCAGCCACGCATTACTTGCATTGAAATCTTCACCTTATTCAAACCTGCGCGATCCACTTGCGATGGGTATGGATCGACATCAAAACCCCAAACGCTGACAGTAGCGTCACCAGCGAAGTTCCTCCGTAGCTAATGAACGGCAACGGCACCCCCACCACCGGCAACAGGCCACTGACCATACCGATGTTGACGAAAACGTAAACAAAAAACGTCATGGTCAGGCTGCCCGCAAGCAATTTGCCAAACAACGTCTGGGCCTGGGCGGTAATCACCAGCCCGCGACCGATCAACAGCAGGTAAATCAGCAACAGCGCGCAGATACCGACCAGGCCGAACTCTTCACCCAGGACCGCAATAATGAAGTCGGTGTGGCTTTCTGGCAGGAAATCCAGGTGCGACTGGGTACCGAGCAACCAGCCCTTGCCGAACACGCCACCGGAACCGATGGCCGCTTTCGACTGAATGATGTTCCAGCCCGTGCCCAGCGGATCACTCTCGGGGTCGAGGAAGGTCAGGATTCGCTGCTTTTGATAGTCGTGCATGATGAAGAACCACATCGCCACGGCCACCGGCACGGCGGCGGCGATCACGCTGAGGATCCAGCGCCAGCGCAGGCCACCCATGAACAGCACGAATGCGCCACCGGCGAGGATCAGCAACGAAGTGCCGAGGTCGGGCTGACGCACGATCAGAATGAACGGGACACCGATCAGCACCAGACTGATCCCCACGTGCTTGAGCTGGGGTGGCAAGGAACGCTTGGCCAAATACCAGGCGATGGTCGCCGGCATCAGGATCTTCATGAATTCCGAGGGCTGGAAGCGGATCACCCCGGGGATATTGATCCAGCGGGTGGCCCCCATGGCGTTATGGCCCATGACGTCCACCACCACCAGCAAGATCACGCCGACCACATAGCCGAGCGGCACCCAGCGGGCCATGAAGCGCGGTTCGAACTGGGCGATGACGATCATCGATATCAGACCGATGCCGAAGGAAGTGGCTTGCTTGGCCAGCAGATCCCAGCTCTTGCCGCTGGCCGAATACAGCACGAACAAGCTGCCGGCGGCGAGGGTCAGCAGCAGGATCAGCAGCGGGCCGTCGATGTGCAGGCGTTGCAACAGCGTCGCACGGCGACGCATCACATCCTCGCTGGAGAGCATGCGATCGAAATTATTCTTCACGGGCCGTAGCCTCCGCACTGATAGGGCTGGCGTATTCGGCTTTCAGTCGTCCGTCCTGGTCGAGGAGCCAGGCGTCCATCACTTGACGCACCACCGGCGCGGCG
The DNA here is from genome assembly GCF_056396965.1 of Pseudomonas sp. 05N434. NCBI lineage: Bacteria > Pseudomonadati > Pseudomonadota > Gammaproteobacteria > Pseudomonadales > Pseudomonadaceae > Pseudomonas > Pseudomonas sp. 05N434. The sequence continues at coordinate 14,076 of NZ_JBFTMK010000006.1, read as the reverse complement.
ACGCCGGAGCCGGACTCGCCGTTCTCGACCATCACCGACACCACGATTTGCGGGTTGTCGGCCGGCGCGAAGCCGACGAACAAGGCGTGGTCGCGGTGGCGCTCCTGCACCTTGGAGCGGTCGTACTTCTCGCCCTGCTTGATCGCAACCACCTGGGCCGTACCACTTTTGCCGGCAATCCGGTATTGCGCGCCGATCGACGCCTTGCGCGCCGTACCCCGGGCACCGTGCATTACCTGCTGCATACCGTGATTGACCTTGGTCCAGTCCGACGGGTCGCGCAGGATAATGTCCGGCATCGGATGTTCATCCTTCGGCTTCTCGCCCTCGATGGTCTTGGCCAGGTGCGGACGATTCCAGACACCCTTGTTGGCCACCAGTGCCGTGGCCTGCGCCAGTTGCAACGGAGTGGACTGCATGTAGCCCTGACCGATCCCCAGAATCAGCGTCTCGCCCGGGAACCAGGCCTGACGACGGGTCACGCGCTTCCATTCCCGTGTCGGCATCAGCCCCGGCGACTCTTCGAACATATCCAGGGAGACCTTCTGGCCAATGCCGAATTTGCTCAGGTAGGACGACAACCGATCAATCCCCAGCTTGTGCGCCAGGTCATAGAAGTAGGTGTCGTTGGAACGCATGATCGCCGTGTCGAGATCGACGAAGCCGTCACCGGTACGGTTCCAGTTGCGGTACTTGTGATCGTAGTTGGGCAGCATGTAGTAGCCCGGGTCGAACACCCGGGTCGACGCCGTGACCACGCCCGCATCCAGGCCGGCAATCGCCACCGCTGGCTTGATGGTCGAACCGGGCGGGTACAGACCGCGCAGCACGCGGTTGAACAGTGGCCGGTCGATGGAGTCACGCAGCTCGGAGTAGGCCTTGAAACTGATGCCGGTGACGAACAGGTTCGGATCGAAACTCGGCTGGCTGACCATCGCCAGCACCTCACCGGTTTTCGGGTCCAGCGCTACCACCGCACCACGGCGACCGCCAAGCGCGGCTTCGGCAGCTTCCTGCAATTTGATGTCCAGGCTCAGGACGATGTCCTTGCCGGAAATCGGCTCGGTACGTTTGAGTACCCGCAGCACACGGCCACGGGCGTTGGTCTCGACTTCTTCGTAACCGACCTGACCGTGCAATTCGGGCTCGTAGAAGCGCTCGATGCCGGTTTTGCCAATTTGATGGGTACCGCTGTAACTCACCGGGTCCAGAGACTTGAGCTCTTTCTCGTTGATCCGCCCCATATATCCCACCGAGTGCGCAAAGTGCGCGCCCTGCGGATAGTGACGAACCAGCTGCGCGACCACTTCCACACCGGGTAGACGGAACTGGTTCACCGCGATGCGGGCGATCTGCTCTTCGGTCAACTCGAACAGGATCGGCACCGGCTCGAACGGCCGACGCCCCTGACGCATACGCTTCTCGAAGATCACCCGGTCCTCGGGCGTCAGCTCCAGCACTTCGACGATCACGTCGAGCACTTGCTGCCAGTCGCCGGAGCGTTCACGGGTCATGCTCAGGCTGAAGCTGGGCCGGTTGTCGGCCACCACCACGCCATTGCGGTCGTAGATCAGCCCGCGAGTCGGCGGAATCGGCTGCACATGGACGCGGTTGTTTTCCGACAGGGTCGAGTGGTACTCGTACTGGATCACCTGAAGGAAATACAGCCGCGCGATCAGCACGCCGATCAGCGTCACCACCGTAATAGCCCCGAACACGACGCGGCCACGCACCAGACGGGCGTCTTTTTCGTGGTCCTTGATGCGGATCGGCTGGGACATGAGGGCAGAACTACTTGTGGTAAGGGTGGCCGGACAGCACTGTCCAGGCACGATACAGCTGTTCACCGATCAGAATCCGCACCAACGGGTGCGGCAACGTCAACGGCGACAACGACCAGCGTTGATCCGCCCGGGCACAGACTTCCGGCGCCAGCCCCTCGGGGCCGCCGACCATGAAATTCACCGTGCGCGAGTCCAGCCGCCAGCGATCGAGTTCGACCGCCAGTTGCTCGGTGCTCCAGGGCTTGCCGTGGACTTCGAGGGTGACAACGCGCTCGTTCGGCCCGACCTTGGCCAGCATGGCTTCGCCTTCCTGACGGATAAAGCGCGCCACGTCGGCGTTCTTGCCGCGGGTGTTGAGCGGAATTTCCACCAGTTCCAGCGCCAGCTCGGAAGGAAGACGCTTGGCATATTCATGCCAGCCTTCTTCCACCCACTTGGGCATGCGTGAACCGACGGCGATCAGTCGCAGTCGCACAGCGTTCCCTTATTGCTGGTCTTTGTTGAGCTTGGTGAAATGCTCATGGGTGTTCTCAGGGCTGTGGTGTGCAGCGCTGGCAGAACGGCTTTGCTCGGCACCGGCCCACAGGCGTTCCAGGTCATAGAACTGGCGCGCCGAGGCAGTCATCATGTGCACGATGACGTCGTCCATATCCAGCAGCACCCAGTCGCTGTCGCCCTTGCCTTCTTCACCCAGCGGCTTGACGCCTTGGGCTTTGACGGCTTCGCGGACCTTGTCCAGCATCGCGCCGATCTGGCGGTTGGACGTACCGGTGGCGATGATCATGTAGTCAGTGATGCTCTGCTTTTCACGAACGTCGATCACCTGGATGTCCTGGGCCTTGACGTCTTCCAGGGCCGCTACGGCAACCTTGACCAGCTCTTCGCCGGCCAGTGGCGCGCCAGTTGGTGCTTCTACTGGCAGCGGTGCGCTCTTGAATGTGCCCTTGCGCTTTACTTTGTTTACGTCTTTGTCAGTCATATAAAACTCGTTTTGCTCGTATGTTCGGGCGCTTCGATACACGCATTCACGTGCCTTGAAGCGCGCCCTTTTTCAGTTCGACGCACGGTAAAGTCCGTGCGCATCGATGTAGGCCAGGACCGCGTCGGGCACCAGGAAACGTACCGACTTACCGCTGGCCAGCAGTTGACGGATCTGGGTGGCGGATACCGCGAGCGGTGTCTGCCAGACGAATGCAATCTGTCCGCTCGGCCCTTTGAGGGCCAGCGGGTCGCTCACCGAACGTGCTGCCAGCAGGTTGCGCAAGGCATCCGGCGGTTCGCTGTCGGCATCCGGGCGTTGCAGCACCAGGATGTGGCAATGCTGGAGCAACTCTTCCCAGCGGTGCCAAGTGGGCAGGCCGCAAAATGCGTCCCAGCCCAAAAGTAGAAAAACCTGGTCTGAAGCGGCAAGTTCGGCGCGCATCAGTTCCAGGGTGTCGATGGTGTAGGACGGCTTGTCCCGCTGCAATTCGCGGGCATCCACCACCAACGGTGCCACACCGGCCACCGCGCACTTGACCATCGCCAGACGGTCCTTCGCCGATACCTGCGGCTTGTCCCGATGGGGCGGCCTGGCACTGGGTGTCAGACGCAACTCATCGAGAGCCAGCGATTCGGCGACTTCCAGCGCACCGCGCAAATGGCCGATGTGCACCGGGTCGAAGGTCCCGCCCAGTACGCCAATGCGTCGAGGCCGGGGCTCGCTGGCGGTCACTGGGGCTGACGGGTCGAGGTCGCCCAAGTCAGAGCGACTCCTGGCCGCGCAGCTGACCGTCACCGACCACGATGTACTTCTCGCAGGTCAGACCTTCGAGGCCCACCGGGCCGCGGGCGTGCAGCTTATCAGTAGAAATGCCAATCTCGGCACCCAATCCGTATTCGAAGCCATCGGCGAAGCAGGTCGGGGTGTTGATCATCACCGAGGACGAATCGACTTCAGCCACGAAACGCCGGGTGTCAGCCAGGTTTTCGCTGACGATCGAGTCGGTGTGATGGGAGCCGTACTGGTTGATGTGCTCGATGGCCTGGTCCAGCCCGTCGACCACGCGGATCGAGAGGATCGGCGCCAGGTATTCGGTAGTCCAGTCTTCTTCAGTGGCCGCGACGGCCTCGATGATCGCCCGGGTGCGCTCACAACCGCGCAGCTCGACGCCTTTTTCGCGGAACTGGGCAGCCATCGCCGGCAGAAACTCTTTGGCGACGGCCTGATCGACCAACAGGGTTTCCATCGCGCCGCAGATGCCGTAACGGTAAGTCTTGGCGTTGAATGCGATGCGCTGGGCTTTCGGCAGATCGGCGTGGGCACTGACGTAGACGTGACAGATGCCGTCCAGGTGCTTGATGACGGGCACGCGGGCATCGCGGCTGACCCGTTCGATCAGGCCACGGCCGCCGCGGGGCACGATGACGTCGACGTATTCGGGCATGGTGATCAGCGCGCCGACGGCGGCACGGTCGGTGGTTTCGACCACTTGCACCACCGCGGCCGGCAGATCGGCCTCGGCCAGGCCGCGCTGGATGCAGGCGGCAATGGCGCGGTTGGAGTGAATCGCTTCGGAGCCGCCACGCAGGATGGTCGCGTTGCCGGACTTCAGGCACAGGCTGGCAGCATCGATGGTCACGTTAGGCCGGGATTCGTAGATGATCCCGATCACGCCCAACGGCACGCGCATCTTGCCGACCTGAATGCCCGACGGCCGGTAACTCATGTCGCGGATCGCGCCGACCGGGTCCGGCAAGGCCGCGACCTGACGCAAACCGACGATCATGCCGTCGATGCGCGCCGGGGTCAGCGCCAGGCGTTCCAGCAGGGCCGGCTCAAGACCATTGGTGCGGCCAGCGGCCAAATCCAGTTCATTGGCTGCGGTCAGCTCGGCGCGCGCAGCATCCAGCGCATTGGCGGCCGCCTGCAAGGCGCGGTTTTTCTGCGCGGTGCTGGCACGGCCGATCACGCGGGAAGCTTCGCGGGCGGCGCGACCCAAACGGGTCATGTAGTCAAGAACGGACTCAGTCATGGTCTGTAATGGTCTTTGCTAGGCTTGGTAAAGAATAAAGCGGCAGATTATAGCTGTCGCGCCCCCCGACTAACAGCGGTGACGGGCGGATGGTCGAAATGGAGGGCAATTTGCCGACGTTCAGCCGTGATTAAGTTGCATATTGTTATCATCACGACTCAATCAGCCCTGATAATCGCTGTTCATCATGACTAACCTGACTGTTCGTGCGTCCGAAACGCGCCCGCCCAAGGCTCTGCCGGATGCATTTTTCGACCGCGACGCCCAAACGCTGGCCCGGGATCTGCTGGGCAAAATCATCCGCCACCGGGTCGACGACCTGTGGCTCAGCGCCCGGATCATCGAGACCGAAGCCTATTACTGCGAAGAAAAGGGTAGCCACGCCTCCCTGGGTTACACAGAAAAACGTAAGGCTTTGTTTCTGGATGGCGGCCACATCTATATGTATTACGCCCGCGGCGGCGATTCCCTGAACTTCAGTGCCCAAGGTCCGGGCAATGCGGTGCTGATCAAATCCGCCTATCCATGGGTCGATGAACTGAGCGGGCCAGCCAGCCTGGCGCAGATGCTGCTGAACAATCCCGACGCCCAGGGCCGCCCTCGCCCCTCGCAAAAGCTGTGCGCCGGGCAGACGTTGCTGTGCAAGGCGCTGGGGCTGAAGGTGCCGGTCTGGGACGCCAAGCGTTTTGACCATGAAGTGCTGCTGGTGGAAGACATCGGGCCTGCGCCCGGCCATATCATCCAGACCACACGCCTGGGCATCCCCCAGGGGCGCGACGAACATTTAATGTACCGTTTCGTCGATGCGGCTTACGCGCCGTACTGCACTCGCAATCCGATGCGTCGGGGTCAGGTCGAAGGGCGTGATTATTTTTTGCTGACTTGAAACGTGCCCGGGCAAACGGGAATCCCAGTGGGAGCGGTCGTTCAGCATTTGGGAGATTCATCCCTTTGGGGCCAAGTGAACATTCGATGGAGTTGTTTTTATGGGCCCATGGCTCGATAGCGTGATCGGTTGGCTGACGGTCAATCCGCAGTGGCTGGCCATGGCAGTGTTCGTAGTGGCGTGTGTGGAGTGCCTGGCGATTGCCGGGCTGATCGTACCCGGTACGGTGTTGTTGTTTGCCGCGGCAGTACTGGCCGGCAGTGGCGCACTGTCGCTGGGTGAAACATTGCTGCTGGGTTTCCTCGGCGGCGTGCTGGGCGACATCGTTTCGTATTTCCTGGGACGACATTTCCACCAGAACATCCGGCGCCTGCCGGGGTTGCGCCATCATCCGGAATGGATCGCCGGGGCCGAAGCGTATTTTCAGCGTTATGGCATCGCCAGCCTGTTAGTCGGACGCTTTATCGGCCCGTTGCGACCAATGCTGCCGATGGTCGCAGGTATGTTCGATATGCCCTTCCCCCGCTTCGCCGCCGTCAGCCTGTTGGCCGCCGCGGGCTGGAGCGTTGCCTATCTGCTGCCCGGCTGGGCCACCGGCGCGGCGATTCGCTTGCCATTGCCCGAAGGGTTCTGGCCCGAGGCCGGAATCGTTGCCGGCAGCATCGCCGTCATGGTGGGCTTGAGCATTACCAGCAGCATGCGCCGCCATCGCAAGGCGACGATGCTGATCACCGGCATGAGTTTTCTAATTCTGGCGGGACTGTTCATCGGCTATCCGCACCTGACCGCCCTCGACCAAGGGTTGATGACCCTGGTGCAGGAACACCGCAGCCCGATGCTCGATGAAGTAGCCGTGGTGTTCACGCTGATTGGCGAGTTCCGCAACATGTTTATGATCAGCGCCCTGTTGACGGCCCTGCTGTTGCTGACGCGACAATGGCGGCACGCGATCTTCGCCGGCAGCACGTTGCTTTTCACCGCGCTGGGCAACACGGCAACCAAGCACTTTTTCGCCCGCATTCGCCCGGAAGTGCTGAGCGATCCACTGACCAGCTATAGCATGCCCAGCGGCCACGCCTCGGGCTCGTTCGCGCTGTTTCTGACGCTAGCGGTGCTGGCTGGCCGCGGACAACCGCCGCGAATGCGCCTGACCTGGTTGTTGCTGGGTTGTTTGCCGGCGCTGGCGATTGCCCTGTCGCGGGTTTACCTGGGGGCGCACTGGCCTACCGATGTACTGGCCGGCGCGATGCTGGCGGCATGCGTGTGTGCGGCGAGCCTGTGGCTGACGCAACGCCAGGTGCCGCTCAACGCCATGCCACCCAAGGTCTGGTGGCTGGTGTTGCCGTCGTTGCTGGCGTTGTTCGGCTTCTTTGTGTTGCGGCATTTGCCGCAAGCTTTGTTGCGGTATGCATATTGAGGATTGAAAGATCGCACCTGTAGCGGCTGCGATCTTTCAGTGGACATCAGGCAAACAACTCACCCTGCAGTTCATCCAGCAACGCCTGAATCGCATCCAGCCGTTGCTGCGGATCATCGAGTTGCAGCAAGTCGATCTTGTCCACCTCGGAAAACGGCAACAGATACGCCAACTGATTGGCCAGCGACTGTTGCCCCGTCGCTTCGGTGCCCATGCTCAGTGCTTCGACCATCGGGTGTTCCGCCAAGGCCTTGAGCAGCGCGACCAGGTCGGCATCTTCATCCTGTAGCGGTTGCTCAGGTTCATCTTTGAGCCACTCGACTTCGGCGACGATCAACTGGTCGCGCTGCACCTCGGTGCGCACCACGTGAAAACGCCGCCCGCCCTTTACCCGAATGCCCAGCAGGCCGTTGTCCTGCTGATGGAAATCGGTGATCAGCGCCTCGCACCCCACCCGCGCGTAGCCTTCAGGAGCGATGCCGACTTCTTCGCCCTCGAGAATACACACTACGCCGAAGCCGCTGCCCTGTTTCATGCAACGGCCGATCATGTCCAGGTAGCGTGCTTCGAAAATCTGCAAGTCGAGGATGCRGTCCGGAAACAGCACCGTGTTCAGCGGAAAAAGCGGCAGACTCATAGACATTTCCTTACACCACCATCGACACCGCCAACGGCAGGAATACCGCCGTGGCCACGCCCATCAGACTCATCGCCAGCGCCGCGAAGGCGCCGCACTCCTCACTTTCCTGCATGGCCACCGCCGTGCCGACCGCATGGGCGGTCATGCCCAGAGCCATACCGCGGGCCTCCGGGCTGTGGACACCGAGACGAGTCAAAAGACTCGGCCCGAAGATCGCTCCGATCACCCCGGTAATCAACACGAACACCGCCGCCAGCGCCGCGACGCCACCAATCTGCTCCGCCACCAGCATGGCAATCGGCGAGGTCACCGACTTGGGGGCCATGGTCATCAGGATCATGTGTTCGGCGCCGAACCACCAACCCAGCAGCACCCCCATGCCCGTGGCGACCACGCCACCTATCACCAGCGTAGTAAATATCGGCCAGAACAACTGTCGAATCCGCCGCAGGTTGAGGTACAGCGGCACCGCCAGCGCAACGGTGGCCGGCCCGAGCAAGATACTGAGGATCTCGGTGCTCTTGCGGTACTCAACGTAACTCAGGCCGCAACTGACCAGCACGCCGATGACCAGCAGCATGGAGACCAGCACCGGTTGCAGAAAAATCCAGCGGGTTTTCTCGAACGCCGCCAGCACCAATTGATACGCGCCCAGCGTAATGCCGATGCCGAACAGCGGATGATGAATCACCGACGCCCAGGCGCCGTGCCAATCGAACATCATTGGCTGTCCTCGGAATGGGCGTGACGCTTGACCAGGCGCTGCATCAGCACCCCGGCGAAGGCCATCGACAGCACCAACGACAACACCAGCGCACCGGTGATCGCCCAGAAATCCGCGGCAATGTCAGTGGCGTAGACCATCACGCCCACGGCCGGCGGCACCAGCAGCAACGGCAAATAACGCAACAGGCTGCTGGCCGCAAGGTTCAGCGGTTCGCCGACTTGACCGCGGCTGATCAGATACCCCAGCAGCAACAGCAGGCCAATGATCGGCCCCGGCAGCACCGGCAAAAACAGATGATTGAGGGCTGTGCCGAGCAATTGAAACAGCACCAGCCAGGTCAGGCCACGTAACAACATCCATCCTCTCCCGCGCTCTCCCCCACCAAGAAGGGGCCCGACATTATAAGCACGCTATGAGTCGGCATTCGCCAAAAGCATGGTCAGTTGACCGGAGCAATTTGTCATGTTGATCTAAAGTGGTTCGCAGGGAGGTCAAGTCCCCCACTCGAAAAACTATAAATCCGATGAACCCAAGGAGAGTCTCAATGCCCTATGTTCCAGTTGCAGAGCTCAAAGATTATGTCGGCAAGGAACTCGGATGTTCCCAATGGCTCACCATCGACCAGGAACGCATCAACCTGTTCGCAGAAGCCACAGGCGATTATCAGTTCATCCATGTCGACCCGGTCAAAGCCGCGCAAACGCCTTTTGGCAGCACCATCGCCCATGGTTTCCTGTCGTTGTCGCTGATCCCCAAACTGATGGAAGACATCCTCATCCTGCCCGAAGGCGCGAAGATGGTGGTCAACTATGGCCTGGACAGCGTGCGTTTCATCCAGCCTGTGAAGGTTAATTCCAGGGTTCGACTCAAGGTCGACATGAACGACGTCACCGAGAAGAAACCCGGCCAATGGCTGCTCAAGGCCACCGCTACGCTTGAAATCGAAGGATCGGACAAACCGGCCTATATCGCCGAGCCATTGTCCCTCTGCTTCGTCTGACACATGCCTGATTGCGAAGCAGCTCATGCTGTTTCGCGCTGTGTCTGTGCCGTGTCTCTATAAATGCGACACATAGCTGCGGCATACTCCGTCGCCTAATTGCCCGGATCCCGCTATGCGCTCACTTGCACTCCTTGCCCTGACCCTGATGCTCACCGCTTGCGGCGATGGCGAATCGCTGTTGCCCCCCGACGCCCGCCTGCCGGATGGCGGACGCTATCGTGGTGATCTGGTCAACGGCCTGCTGCAAGGCGAGGGTCGCATCGATTACCCGAACGGCAGCTGGTATGCCGGTCACTTCGACAAAGGCCAATGGCATGGCCAGGGCGAATGGCACGGCAGCAACGGCGAGGTCTATCGCGGGCAGTTCCAGCAGGGGCTGTTCGACGGCCAGGGCACGCTGACCACCACCGGCAGCAGCTACACCGGCGGTTTCAAGGCCGGTCGACGGGACGGTGAAGGCACCCTCAAAGAAAACGCCATGACCTATCGCGGCGAATTCAAGGCCGACCAATATTCAGGGCTCGGTCGTCTGGAACTCGAAGACGGCAGCCAGTACCAGGGTCAGTTCGCCCACGGCAAACCCAACGGCGAAGGCCAGCGCAGCGATGCCAGCGGCAATCAGTTCACCGGGCACTTCGTCGATGGCCAACTGGAAGGCAACGGTACTTTCAACAGCGCCGATGGCGATATCTACGTCGGTGGGTTCAAGAACAATCAATTGCATGGCAAGGGCCGCTACGAAAACGCCGATGGCGATGTCTGGATCGGTCAGTTCAAGGAAGGCGTGCTGAACGGCAAGGGCGAGTTGATCGGCGCCGATGGCAGTCATTACATCGGTCAGTTCAGCGACTGGCGTTTTACCGGTCAGGGCCGCTTGAACCTGGCCGATGGCAGTTTCTATATCGGCCAGTTCGACGGCGACAACTATCAGGGCAAAGGCACGTTGGTACTGACCGATGGCACAGTGCTGAGCGGCACCTGGATCAACAGCCAGCGCGTGCGCGACGCCGACGGCAAGCTGCTGCCCGACACCCTGGAACTCGGCTTGCTGGCCCAGGGCCGCTTGCTCGACGAAGCACTGGCCAACGTGCCGGCCTCGACTCCGGCGGTCGAACTGTACACCTTGACCCTGGGCGGTGACGGCAAGCAGAGCGTGTTCCTGCGCGAATCCGACTACGTCGCCAACATGCTCGCCAGCCGTTTCGGCGCTTTCGGCCAGATTCGCCTGGTCAACCATCGCGACCACCTCGGCGACCGGCCGATGGCCACCCGGGAAAACCTGCGCCGCGCCGCCCAGACCCTGGCCGAGCGCAGTGGTCCGGAGGACTTGCTGTTCATTTACCTGACCAGCCATGGCTCCAGTGAACACGAGCTGGTACTCGACCAGCCACGCATGGAGCTGGCCGACCTGCCGGCCGACGAACTCGCCGCCGTCCTCGCGCCCCTGAAGAAGCGCGACAAGATTATCGTGATTTCGTCCTGTTATTCCGGCGGCTTCATCCCTGCCCTCAAGGATGAACACACCCTGATCATGACCGCCTCGCGCGCCGACCGGGTGTCCTTCGGGTGCTCGGAAGAAGCCAACTTCACCTATTTCGGCGACGCACTGTTCGCCCAGGCGCTGAACCAGACCGACGATCTGGAGCAAGCCTTCAAACGGGCCAGCGCCACCGTGGCCGAGCGTGAGCTGGCCGACAGCTTCGAAGCTTCCGAACCACAGATCTGGGCGCCGAAAGCCGTGCTTGCCCATTGGCAATTGTTACGCAAGCAGCAGGCACGAAAGGCATTGCAAAGTGTCTCTATCAGCAAGGATGAAAAGAGCAACTAAGCTGAACAGTATCAAGGGGGAATAACTATGTACTTGACGCCTCAGCATGTATTGCTTGCCGGAGCTACCGGGTTAACCGGTGAACATTTGCTTGACCGTCTGCTCAACGAGCCAACGATCGCACGCGTATTGGCCCCCTCACGCCGGCCACTGGCCGAACATCCTCACCTGGAAAACCCGGTCGGTGACCCGACTGTGTTTCTGCCGCAATTGAACGGTCGCGTCGACGTCGCCTACTGCTGCCTTGGCACCACGATCAAGCAAGCCGGCTCCGAGGAAGCGTTTCGCGCGGTGGACCTGGACATGGTCGTGGCCTTCGCCAAACGTGCCCGGGAAATGGGCGCACGGCACCTGATCGTGATCAGTGCCTTGGGGGCCGACCGCAGATCGCCGATTTTCTATAACCGGGTTAAAGGTGAGATGGAACACGCATTGCGCGCGCAGAATTGGCCGCAGCTGACCATCTGCCGGCCTTCGCTGTTGCTGGGCGATCGCGCCGAGCCGCGACTGGCCGAACGGGTTGCCGGTCCGTTGTCGAAATTGATTCCGGGCAAATACCACGGCATCGAAGCCTGCCAACTGGYCCGCGCCATGTGGCGCCTGGCGCTGGAAGAGCAGGATGGCGTACGGATTGTCGAGTCGGATGAATTGCGCAAGTTAGGCAAGTAATCCAGCAGCGCCCGCGAATAGAGCGCGAAGCGCTCTTCTATAATCCGCCGGTCGCCTGAAACCCAACACCTAAAACCGTCAACAACGACAACGGCAACAGCAATGTGTCGAGCAAAGCACTGGCCGGCAGATCAACACCGGGATAACTCGGCGCTTCTGCGCCAAATCTGTCCATGGCGCAGCACCCGCCGTTCATTGCATACAAATCCAGACGCGTCCCCGAATACACCACCGGTGCCCCGGGTTTGGCGGCATCGAGGGTGCGCGCCGTGGCGCAGCCCGCCAGTTGCACCGCCAGCAGAATGATCAGCAGCCTATTCATCACTGCTCAAATGGTGCTCGCCCCAACGCGGCAGCATGTCTTGCGGAATGTTCAGCAGATTGAGAATTCGCGCCACGACGAAGTCGATCAAGTCATCAATGGTTTGCGGCTGATGATAGAAGCCTGGCGATGCCGGCAAAATCGTCACGCCCATGTTCGACAGCTTGAGCATATTTTCCAGATGAATGCTCGAATACGGCGCCTCGCGCGGTACCAGAATCAGCTGGCGGCGCTCCTTCAACGTCACGTCGGCCGCCCGCTCGATCAAGTTGTTGCAGGCCCCGGTCGCGATCGCCGACAAGGTCCCGGTGGAACACGGCACCACCACCATCGCCGCTGGCGAGCCGGAGCCCGAAGCCACCGGCGACATCCAGTCTTCCTTGCCGTACACCCGAATCTGCCCGGTGGCGGCGCCGGTGTATTCAGTGAGGAAGGCTTGCATCATCTGCGGCTTGGACGGCAGCGAGACATCGGTCTCGGTGGCCATCACCAGTTGCGCGGCCTTGGAAATCAGGAAGTGCACCTCGCGGTCTTCACGCACCAGGCAATCAAGCAGGCGCAAGCCGTACTGGGCGCCCGAAGCGCCGGTCATCGCCAGCGTGATGCGTTCCGGACCGTTGTTCATTGCAGCGCCTCGGCCAGTTTGCCGTGCAGGCCGCCGAAGCCGCCGTTGCTCATGATTACCACGTGAGTGCCGGGCTGGGCCTGGCTCTTCACGCGCTCGATGATGCCTTCCAGCGAATCGCTGACAATCGACGGCACGGTGCACAATGCCGCCGTGGCACCCAGGTCCCAACCGAGGTTGGCCGGCGAATACCAGATCACCTGATCGGCATCGACCACGCTTTCCGGCAAGCCATCGCGGTGAGCACCGAGCTTCATGGAGTTGGAGCGCGGCTCGATGATCGCGATCAGCGGCGCATCGCCGATGCGCTTGCGCAAACCGTCGAGGGTGGTGGCGATGGCAGTCGGGTGGTGGGCGAAGTCGTCGTAAATGGTGATGCCACGGACTTCCGCAACTTTTTCCATCCGGCGCTTCACGCTTTTGAACGCGCTCAGTGCCGCAATGCCCATCGACGGCACGACGCCGACGTGACGCGCGGCGGCCAAGGTGGCCAAGGCGTTGGCGACGTTGTGCTGACCGGTCATGTCCCACTCGACCACGCCTTGAGCCACGCCTTCGAACATCACTTCGAACTTCGAGCCATCTTCACTGAGCAGTTTGACCTGCCATTGACCGCCGGCGCCGGTGGTTTGCACCGGAGTCCAGCAGCCCATCTCGATCACGCGCTGCAAGGCCGGCTCGGTGGTCGGATGGATCACCAGGCCTTCGCTCGGAATGGTCCGCACCAAATGGTGGAACTGTCGCTCGATGGCCGCCAGATCAGGGAAGATGTCCGCGTGATCGAACTCCAGATTGTTCAGGATCGCCGTGCGCGGGCGGTAGTGAACGAACTTGGAGCGCTTGTCGAAGAATGCGCTGTCGTATTCGTCGGCTTCAATCACGAAGAACGGCGTATCGCCCAGACGCGCCGACACCGAGAAATTCTGCGGCACGCCGCCGATCAGGAAACCCGGGCTCATGCCGGCGTGTTCCAGGACCCAGGCGAGCATGCTGCTGGTAGTGGTTTTGCCATGCGTGCCGGCAACCGCCAGCACCCAGCGGCCTTGCAGCACGTGATCGGCCAGCCATTGCGGGCCAGAGACGTACGGCAGGCCTTTGTTCAACACGTACTCGACCGCCGGGTTGCCGCGGGACATGGCATTGCCGATCACCACCAGGTCC
>NZ_JBFTMK010000005.1:0-41080 GCF_056396965.1 Pseudomonas sp. 05N434 | reverse complement strand
CCCGCTGGGCTGCGCAGCGGCCCCTTTTGTGAGTGCTGCGCACTCAGGCGGGAGCAAGCTCCCTCGCCACAAAAAAATCGCCCCCACAGGTTGCTTGGGTTGACTTGCGGACCGTGTGGGATCGGAGGTGGGTGTTTACGCGACGATGGGCGGGGCGCGGGTGCGGGCGCCAGGGAAGAAGGTTTGCCGGGCGTGGCCCAGGCGGGTGGCGGGTGTGGTGAAGGTGGTGGCGGACGGGGTGTCGAACGCGGTGAATGAAGTGCCACCGGTGAGTGCCGGGCAATTGAACAGCAGGCTGCAATAGCCGCATTTTTCCCACAGCGCGTGATGCTCGGCTGTCGGCCGGCAGTGTTCGGCAACCGGTTGTGCGTCGTGGTCGGCGTGCTCCATCGCCGACATGTCCGAGCCCATGTCCATCGACATGTTCATGGACATGCCTATCGCCATGCTCGAAGCAGCCGCGCGCGAATCCATCGGCATCGACTGAGAAATCAGTGGGCCGATAAAGATCATCAGCATGGCGAACAGGCTGATCCAGCTGCCGCGGGTCAGGCTCATTGGCTGACGGCGGCGCACGGATGGCCTGGCGCTATGCGGGCGCATAGGCGTTTTCAACGGGGGCGATTACTGGGCGTGCATGTGCGCTTGCATGCTGTCCGGTGCCTTTTTCTGCACCGAGACCTCGACCGTTACATCACCGGACTTCTCGAAGTGCAGGGTCAGCGGGAAGCGCTTGCCGTCGYTCAACAGGCTGCGGTCTCTGAGCTCCAGCAGCATCACGTGGTATGCCATCGGGGCGAAGGTGACATCGCCGCCAGCCGGAATCTCGACGCTGGGCACTTGCTGCATTTTCATCAGATCGTTTTGCATCACATGTTCGTGCAACTCGGCCTTGCCGGATATTGGCGATCCGACGCTAAGCAGCCGATCAGCGGTTTTGCCGCTGTTGTGAATCACGAAATACGCCGCGACGGTGGGCGCGTTGGGCGGCAACTCCTGCGACCACGGATGGGCGATCTCAAGTTCGCCAACCTTGTATTCGTGGGCATTGGCAAAACAGGCAGGCAGCAGCAACACAGCCAGGACGATGAGTTTGTTCAACATGGCAGTTCTCCAGAACGATTCAAAACGCAGGTCAATTGCGAGACGGAATCACACCAGAGGGGAAGCGCGGGGGTTGAGACTCGGCCATTGCTGGCGCGGTGTCGGTGTGTCGAGCGTGGCAGGCGGCACGCTTCGATTGGCCTCGAATCGCGCGTAATACAACTGCGGCGCATGCCCCGGCAACGCCACCAACGGCGCGGAGCCCGAGCAACACCAGCAATGCTGCATGTTGGAATGATCGTCGTTCTGCGGGGCTTTCTGCTCGATGTCACCCAGGGAAATCGCCACCAGCTTCGTGCCGCTGGAAGAGCAGAAACTGCCCCACAACAACTGCTCGGCAGGAGATTTCGCCGTTTGCGCCATCGCTCCGGACATCGGCATGGCGAGCATGTTGAACAGCACTGCAAAGCAGGCGATCCAGGCAAATGCGAGCCGTTGTCGGGACATGGGGCAGATCCGTTTGAGTGGGCGATCAGGCGCGGCTATTTAGCCTGATCAGGGGCGATAAGTAAAAAGACCGCGTGCGGTGTGGTGTCGCAGCGAGTCAGTCAGCATATCGAGCAGCCGGCGTGCAAGCTCAGCCTCGCCGTTTTGAAAGAGTGTAGCGACTTCGACTCTTAATGCCTGAGCGAATTGAGGGTCACTTTGGATTCTTGCCCGGATTGTGTGTTTGACATCTCTGAGCGCTACACGATTGAAGCTTCCATCGCCCGGGTCTTCCTCTTCGCAGGCCTTGATGTAGTGCCACATATCGGCAGACGTCAGGAGAAACTCAGTGATATCGAAGCGAGTGAATTTTTCAGTCATCCGCCATTTCCCGTTACATGGGTGGGGCTTGAAATATGGGGGTTGGGTTGTGAGCCCACAAGTCAGTCGATTTGGATGATGTTGTGCGTTAGGTCCGATGGATATGTAGGGGATTGCGCATTTTCTGTAGCAGCTGCCGAAGGCTGCGTTCGGCTGCGTAGCGGTCGTGATCCCATGCGCCGCAGTCAACCTGGCAGACCGTGGTGTTTGATTTTACGACTGCTGCGCAGCCGAACGCAGTCTTCGGCAGCTGCTACCAGTTTTGTGTGAGGGCCGTTAAAACCTCAGTCACCGCCCCAAACTCCCGCTCAACCCCCGGCAACACCGGCCGCTTCAACACCAGCACCGGCACTCCACGTTCCCGCGCCACTTCCAGCTTCGGCTCGGTGGCGGTGCTGCCACTGTTCTTGCTGATCAGCACATCGATCTGCCGCCGCTCGAACAGCGCGCGTTCATCCTCGATCAGAAACGGCCCACGGGCGCCGATCACTTCGCAGCGCGCGTTGCCCGGATAAACGTCCAGTGCACGCAACGTCCAGAATTGCTCCGACGGGATTTCGTGCAGGTGCTGCAATGGCTCGCGACCGAGGGTGAACAGCGGTCGGCGAAAGGGTTTCAGCGCTTCGATCAGCTCGCCCCAGTCGCTGACTTCGCGCCAGTCATCTGCGGCTTGTGGCTGCCAGGCCGGACGGCGCAAGGCCCAACAGGCAATGCCGCTCAACTTCGCGGCGGTGGCGGCGTTGTGGCTGATGCGGGCCGCGTAGGGGTGGGTCGCATCCAGCAGCAGGTCAATGCCTTCGTCACGAATGAACTGCGCCAGACCTTCGGCGCCGCCATAGCCGCCAACGCGGACCTGACAGTTCAGATCCGTCGGCACCCGACCGACACGGGCCAGGCTGTAGATGTGCTCCGGCCCCAGGGTTCGGGCGATGGCCAATGCCTCAGTGACGCCGCCGAGCAACAACACGCGCTTCATTGAAAAACTCCCGCATGGCCGACAATCCCGCCCTGGCGATCGATGGCGAACACTTCGACCTGAACCTGCGCCGGCACCACGCTGCGGGCAAAGTCGAGGGCGTGCTGGCACACCGCGTCGCCGAGGGCGATCCCGGCGGCGCTGGCCATGGCCAAGGCTTGTTGACTGGTATTGGCATCGCGGATCGCCTGTTGCAACGCCGCATCGGCACCGACCGCCGCGGCCCATTCGGCCAGTTGCGGCAGGTCGATGCTTGAATGCCGACTGTGCAAATCCATGTGCCCGGCCGCCAGTTTACTGATCTTGCCGAAGCCGCCGCACAGGCTGAGTTTTTCCACAGGTACTTTACGCAAGTGCTTGAGCACCGCGCCGACGAAGTCGCCCATTTCGATCAGGGCGATTTCCGGCAAGTCGTAGACCCGGCGCATGGTGTCTTCGCTGGCGTTGCCAGTGCACGCGGCGATGTGCAGGTAACCGTTGGTTTTGGCGACGTCGATGCCCTGGTGGATCGAGGCAATGTAGGCGGCGCAGGAGAATGGCCGGACGATGCCGCTGGTGCCGATGATCGACAAGCCGCCGAGAATGCCCAGCCGCGGGTTCATGGTCTTCAGCGCCAGGGCTTCGCCGTCCTCGACGTTTACCGTAACCTCGAAGCCGCCCTGGTAATTCAGTTCCTCGGCCAGCAACGTCAGGTGATCAGTGATCATCTTGCGCGGCACCGGGTTGATCGCCGGTTCGCCGACGTTCAGCACCAGCCCGGGCCGGGTGACGGTGCCGACGCCACGGCCGGCGCTGAAGCGGATACCCGGTTCGCTGTGCAGGCGCACCTGGGAAAACAGCAGGGCGCCGTGGGTCACGTCGGGGTCGTCGCCAGCGTCCTTGATCGTTCCGGCTTCGGCGCCGTCGTCCGTCAGTCGACAGAACTCCAGGCGCATCTGTACCCGTTTGCCTTTGGGCAGAATGATCTCGACGGCGTCCGCTTCCACGCCGCCGAGCAGCAGGCGGGCGGCCGCGAGGCTGGTGGCGGTGGCGCAGCTGCCGGTGGTCAGGCCGCTGCGCAGCGGGGCGGGTTGTTCGGCGGTTTCGTCACGCATCGAGGGGTTTCGTCACGTCCAGCAAGGTAATCGGCAGCGCCTGACGCCAGGTATCGAACTCGCCCAACGGTTGCGCCTGGGCGACGTGAATGCGGGTCAGCTCACCGCCATGCCGTTCACGCCAGGCCATCAAGGTCACTTCGCTTTGCAGTGTCACAGCATTGGCGATCAACCGGCCGCCGGGTTTGAGTTGCGCCCAGCAAGTATCGAGCACGCCTTCACGAGTGACGCCACCGCCGATGAAAATCGCGTCCGGACGTTCGAGTCCGCTCAGGGCTTGCGGCGCACTGCCGCGAATCAATTGCAGGCCGGGAACGCCCAGGGCATCGCGGTTGTGTTCAATCAACGCTTGCCGTCCCTCATCCGCTTCGATGGCCAGCGCTCGGCAACTCGGGTGAGCGCGCATCCATTCGATGCCGATCGAGCCGCTGCCGGCGCCGACGTCCCACAGCAGTTCGCCGGGGATCGGGGCGAGGCGAGAAAGGGTGATGGCGCGCACGTCGCGTTTAGTCAGTTGGCCGTCGTGCTGGAAGGCCGAATCCGGCAGGCCGGCCAGGCGCGACAGGCGCGGTGTGTTGGGTTCAGCGATGCATTCGATGGCGATCAGGTTCAGATCGGCGATCGCCGGGTCGCTCCAGTCGTTGGCAGCGCCCTCGATGCGCCGTTCGGCTTCGCCGCCCAGATGTTCCAGCACGGTCAGGCGACTCGGCCCGAAACCGCGCTCACGCAGCAGCGCCGCAATGGCCGCTGGACTCTGGCCGTCGTTGCTCAGCACCAGCAAACGCACACCACTGAACAAATGAGCGTTGAGCGCGGCGACGGGACGGGCGACCACCGACAGCGTCACCACATCCTGCAACGGCCAGCCCAGGCGAGCGGCCGCCAGTGACACGGAGGATGGGGCGGGCAGGATCAGCATTTCTGCGCCGGGCAGTTGCCGCGCCAGGCTGGCACCGACGCCAAAGAACATCGGGTCGCCGCTGGCCAGCACGCAAACCGGCTCGCCCCGCAGCGCCAATAGGGGTTCAAGGGAGAATGGACTGGGCCAGAGCTGGCGCTCGCCGCGAATGCACACGGGCAACAAATCCAGTTGCCGTTGGCCGCCGAATATCCGCGAAGCGCCCAGAAGGGCGCGACGGGCGTTCTTGCCCAGGCCCTTGAAGCCGTCTTCACCGATACCTACTACTGTCAGCCAGGGCGACATCTGCAGTCCTCAAAAAATGCCTCAAACGGGGTGTTCCGACGGGCAGGCTTTTCATGCCGTCGGACAAAGCAGGCATAATACCGCGCCTTCGCCTGCGAAGCGCCTTTCCCACACAGCCGGTCGCCCCTTTGAACGAACGCCCGATGTCCACCGCCTTACGCCCCTCGGCCTGCCCGGGGTTGCTGCGTATCGTCCCGGCACTGGATGGCGGCATCTGCCGGATCAAATTGAACGGCGGCTCGATCAGCGCGGTCCAGGCTGAAGCGGTGGCCAGCGCGGCCGAACGGTTTGCCGGGGGCGTGATCGAGGCGACCAACCGGGCCAACCTGCAGATTCGCGGAATTGGCAGTCAGCAGACGGCTTTGATCGACAGTCTGCTCGCCGCAGGGTTGGGGCCGCGTACCGCGGCGGGCGACGATGTGCGCAATCTGATGCTCAGCCCGTCTGCCGGGGTTGACCGGCACATGCTCTTCGACACGCATGCGCTGGCGGAGCAGATCCTCACGACGCTGCAAAGCCACGAACGTTTCCACGAACTCAGCGCCAAGTTTGCCGTGCAACTCGATGGCGGCGAGGCGTTGGCGATGCTCGAACACCCGCATGATCTGTGGTTGTCTGCTGCTGAGCGAAACGGCGAGCTGTTACTGGCGTTCGGTCTGGCGGGTTGCCCTACGGACAGGCCCGCAGGCGCGGTGTCACGCGAGCAGGGGCACGCACTGGTGGTAGCGGTGCTGGAGTTGTTTCTCGACCTGGCGCGTCCGGATCAAACACGAATGCGTCATTTGCTGGCCGAGTATCCACTCGCAGAGTTTCTCGCTCGCCTGGCCGAGCGTGTGCCCTTGAAGTCGATTACCGATTGGCAGCGTTCACTGAACCTGGACACTCTGCACATCGGCGCTCATCCGCAACGTGAAGCCGAATACGTCTATGTCGGCGCCGTACCGCCTTTGGGGCGGCTCGATCCCGTCATGCTCAGGGGCGTGGCGCAACTGGCGTGCGAATTCGGCGACGCGAGTCTGCGTTTCACTCCATGGCAAAGTCTGTTGCTGCCCAACGTTCGAAAAGAGCGGGCGCCTGAAGTGATTAGGCGTCTGGAGCAACTGGGCCTGCTATGTGACGCTGATCAGCCTGTGTCGCGGTTGATCGCCTGCACCGGTTCCGCTGGCTGCGGCAAGGGCCTGGCCGATACCAAGAGCGACGCCATGCAGTTGGCCGCGCTGTTGCAACGTCACGATCAAGCAGTGCATTTATCCGGCTGCCAGCGTTCCTGCGCCGCGGCCCATGTAGCACCGGTCACGCTGCTGGCTGTCGCCCCCGGTCACTACGACCTCTATTTTCGCGATGCAGGGCATCCGGGTTTCGGCGCCCTGCACGCACACAACCTTACTATTGAAGCGGTCGCAGCCTTGCTCGACGCCCGCTCACGGAGTTCCCTTGATGCTTGATTACATCCGCGACGGTCAGGAGATCTATCGCAACTCCTTCGCGATCATTCGCGCCGAGGCCAACCTTGCGCGTATTCCGGCCGATCTGGAGAAACTCGCCGTGCGGGTGATCCACGCCTGCGGCATGGTCGAGGCCATCGATGGTCTGCAATTTTCCGAAGGCGCCGGCAAGGCCGGGCGCGATGCGCTGGCGGCCGGTGCGCCGATTCTGTGCGACGCGCGGATGGTCAGCGAAGGCGTGACCCGTGCGCGTTTGCCGGCCAACAACCCGGTGATCTGCACCCTGCGCGACGACAGCGTGCCGGAGCTTGCCCGCGAGTTGGGCAATACCCGTTCCGCCGCCGCGCTGGAGCTGTGGCGCCCGCATCTGGAAGGCAGCGTGGTGGTGATCGGCAACGCACCGACCGCACTGTTTTATCTGTTGGAAATGCTCGATGCCGGCGCGCCGAAGCCGGCGCTGATCCTCGGCTTCCCGGTGGGCTTCGTCGGCGCCGCCGAATCCAAGGCGATGCTCGCGGCGGACAGCCGTGGTGTGCCTTTCGTCATCATGCAAGGCCGGCTGGGCGGTAGCGCCATGGCCGCCGCCGCCGTCAATGCCCTCGCCACGGAGATCGAATGATGCAGCAACCTGGACGTTTGATTGGCCTGGGCGTCGGCCCCGGTGATCCGGAACTGATTACCGTCAAAGCCTTGCGCCTGCTGCGCGAATCGCCAGTGGTGGCGTACTTCGTCGCCAAGGGCAAGAAGGGCAATGCATTCGGCATCATCGAAGCGCATCTGCAAGATCCACAAACCCTGCTGCCGCTGGTTTATCCGGTGACCACCGAAGCGCTGCCGGCACCGTTGTCGTATGAACAAGTGATCAGCGATTTCTACGATACGGCCGCTGAACAACTCGCCGCGCATCTGGACGCCGGCCGTGATGTGGCGGTGATCTGYGAAGGCGATCCGTTCTTCTACGGCTCCTACATGTACCTGCACGATCGACTGGCCGAGCGTTACGAAGCCGAAGTCGTGCCGGGTGTCTGCTCGATGCTTGGTGGCGCCTCGGTACTCGGTGCGCCGCTGGTGTATCGCAATCAGAGCCTGTCGGTGTTGTCCGGCGTGCTGCCCCACGAAGACCTCAAGCGTCGCCTGGCCGATGCCGATGCGGCAGTGATCATGAAACTGGGGCGTAACTTTCCCAAGGTCCGTCAGGTGCTCGAAGAACTCGGTCTGGCAGAGCGTGCGCTGTATGTGGAGCGCGCGACCATGGCCAACCAGAAAATCGTGCCGCTGGATCAGGTCGAGCCGATGTCCTCGCCGTATTTCTCGCTGATCATCGTTCCCGGCGAGCGGTGGCAAGGCTGATGACTCATTCCACGCCCGCAATCGTCATTCTCGGTCAAGGCAGTCTGGCCACTGCCCGCCGCATTCAACAGGTGTATCCGGCTGCGTTGATCCACGGCCTGGCCGGACGGGTCGAGGGTGCCGACCGCACTTATCCCGAATTCGGCGCGACCCTGCGCGAGCTGTATCAGCAGGACACGCCGATCATTGCCCTGTGCGCGGCGGGGATCGTTATTCGCACCCTGGCTGCGCTGTTGCTGGAAAAGGGCGCCGAACCGCCGGTGCTGGCCGTGGCCGAAGACGGCAGCGCGGTGGTGCCCTTGCTCGGTGGCCTCGGTGGAGTGAACGTCATGGCGCGCGAGATCGCTAGCGGGTTGCAGGTCGCTGCGGCGATCACCACCAGCGGCGAACTGCGCTTTGGCACCTGCCTGCTCAATCCGCCAAGCGGTTACGCCCTTGGCGATCTGGAACTGGGCAAGCGTTTTGTCTCTGATTTGCTCGCCGGGCACAGCGTGCGCATCGAAGGCGCGGCGCCGTGGCTGGAGCAGGCGCAGTTGGTGGAAGATCCGCTGGCGCAGCGTTCGATCCATGTCGGCAGCAACGTCCGTGAGGCAAGTGCCAATGAGCTGGTGATTTATCCGCGCAGTGTTGCGGTGGCGATTGGCGCCGCCGCAGATTTGCCGAGCACTGTTCGCGCGGCGTTACAGCAGGCGAACGTCGCGGTGCAGGCGCTGGCCTGCCTGGTGGCGCCTGACACTGAAATGGCCAGCCCGGTGTTGCATGAAGCGGCCGTTGCGCTGGGTGTGCCGCTGCGTTTTGTCGCGCCGGCGAGCGATATCGGCGCGTTGGCCCGTAGCGCGGTGCCCGAGGCGACGATCATCGCAACGGCAAACAATGTGGCTGTGGCCGTGACCGAACAGCCACTGGACCTCACGCAAGTCGGCCGCCCACGCGGGCGTCTGGCCGTGATCGGCCTCGGCCCGGGCGCCGCCGAACTGATGGTGCCGGCCGTCAAGGCCGAATTGGCCCGGGCCACCGATGTGCTCGGCTACGAAACCTACGTGCGCATGGCCGGTCCCTTCCGCGCGGATCAGGTGCTGCATTGCACCGACAACCGCGAAGAAATGCAGCGTGCCCGCCACGCCTTCGAACTGGCGGCCCGGGGCCGTTCGGTGATCGTGGTGTCCTCAGGCGACCCGGGCGTGTTCGCGATGGCGGCGGCGGTGCTTGAAGCCTTGCACGAGTCGAGTGACCCGGCCTGGCACACTGTCGAGCTGGAGATCCTGCCGGGCGTCTCCGCGTCGCTCGCCACCGCTGCCCAGGCCGGTGCGCCGCTGGGGCATGACTTCTGCGTGATGTCCCTGTCGGACAATCTCAAGCCGTGGTCGATCATCGAAAAGCGTCTGGACCTGGCCGCCGAAGCGGACCTGGCCCTGGCGTTCTATAACCCGATCTCACGTTCACGGCCATGGCAGCTGGGGCGTGCGCTGGAGATCGTCGCGCAGCATCGCAAACCTGAAACGCCGGTGGTGCTGGGGCGGGATATCGGCCGACCGGGACAGACCTTACGCACGACCACCTTGGGGGCGTTGACCCCGGATCAAGTGGACATGCGCACCATGGTGCTCGTCGGCTCTTCCACTACCTGCGCATTCCCTCGCGCGGAGGGCGGCGATTGGGTGTATACGCCACGCTGGTACGGTGAAAAACCGGCGTCCTGATAGCCAGCGGCCCTTCGGGGCCGCGGTCTTTTCCGTCACTTCACAGCACTGGAATCCCAGTGGTCGGGTTGGTTTTTTCCACGTTCGAACGTGTCGTCCTTTTCAGCGGCTGTCATGGGATTTGGCGCGGTTGCCTGTGGTCTTTTTTCTGTCGCTAATGTCTTGTTTTATTTATTCGGAAATATTAAATATTTTGCATTGTTGAGTGTGTGACAGGTTTGTTTGAAGTGGCAGTAGTTTAATGTTTGTTCGTGGTGTGTTAAGTAACTTTTGGTGTCGTTAGAGTGTGTTGTTAAATTTTTTTGTTTCTGCTTTATTGAAATTAATTGAATTTCTTCCTGTTTGAGCTTGCCTGTTTCAAGGCGTAGTTTTCAACTTCCAGGCCAAGACTTTAGATGCCCTGTTGTTTGAGTGTCTGTGCTTATTGGCTGGCCTATTCGTTGATAATTAAACCGACACAGTAAACGGGATACGCATGCACGATATTGAGCGCCGAAACAAGGATGGTTATGTTGATTTTGTCAGTCTTTTCAAACTGGCGGATCTTGAGCGCGGATTGTCGTCGCATAAAGACAGTCCGCACTACGAGGAACTATTGCGTTATTACTTTGCCTGTGTGGGGCTGCTGGAGTCGCCAAGACTGCTCGAACCGTTAGGGTTATTCAAACACACGCTGACACTGTTGCTGGGCAACAAGCGAGTCAAACGCAATCTTGATTCGCAGACGCCGGGCAATGCTGACGACACCGCGATGCAACTATCGCAGATACATGACGAAGTCGAACGGTATGAGTCGCGTCTTCGGTTCAGTGTGGAGCAGATGAACACAGTGGCGACGGAAGTTCCCAAGGTGTTGCATTTTGTCTGGCTCGGTGGCGGTCTCGGCGCCATTCAGCGCGATTACCTCAACCTATGGAAACAGGTGTTGGCCGAGCATGGCTACACCCTCAATCTCTGGTATGACAGTGATGCGCTGCTGGCATATCAAACCAACAAACTGATTGTCGACGCCGCCAAGGCGCATGCCCTGACGCAGGTCGCAGACAAAAGTATCTCCGAAGATGAACTGGCAACCCTGTACGAGGAGCGCGCTATTGTTCTGAAGCAACAGATGTACGCACACATCAATGCGGCAGTGGCAAACGGTGAATCAGCCGATGAGGCACGGATGGATTTGCTGACTCGGGCCTACGGCCAGGATGCGGCGAAGCTGCAAGCGTTGAAGGAAAGCAATCACCGCAGTGTGCAGGACATGAACGGTTTCCAATTGCGCGATCTTGATGCGGCCGAGGTGCCGTTGCAATTACAGGGCATCTACGAACAGGAAATGCGATTACGCGGCAATCTGGCGGCGGCGTCCGATGTGGTGCGTGTTGAAGTTCTGTTTGGCGAAGGTGGCATCTATGCCGATGTGGATAACCTGCCGCCGTTATCGAGAACGCTGGGCGGAGTCGATATCCACGGTTTGGGTTCCGATGCGCATTTGGGGATTTTGCAGTTATTGCTCAATGACAATCCTGAATGGATGCCTGGGCGTCGGGCATCCTCCAGTTACATCGAGACGATTCCCCCTGAGCATTTGCCGGCACTGGAGGCTTTTGTAAAAAGCCGGCCGGGCCTGAGTGAGGTATTTCAGCCACCGGCAGATCGGTTGGCCCGACCCTTTATGCTGCGAGCGGCGTCGGAAGGCAGTTCGATAACGAATGCATTTCTGATGGCGCATCCCCGCTCGACGATTCTGCAAACCGTGCTCGAGCGTTTCCGGTTCAACTATGAGGTGATAGAGGCTTCGAACCGGTTGGCCGCCCGACGAGGCGTTGCTTTGAGCGATGTTGATGCCATGGCACCGCTGGTGCAGGAAGTGGTGGAAGGAACGTATGGGCCGCTGATTGAGCTGTCGATGGAAGAGGAAATATTTGCAGGGTTTCTGATCGATGCCATTGCGACCTACTTTCGCGACGGCATTCGGCTTCAGAGCGAAGGGACTATCTACCTGACCGGCCCTGGAGCCGTGCGTGATGGCATGGCCGATTACGCAAGAGCCCACTTTACCCCCTCGGTGGCTGAGGCCGTGCGCAAGGAGGYCGCCATTGCGCGCTACACGTCGGTCAACCGCGCGACCGAAGAAGAACTGGACCATTCCTGGAAGGACAATGAAACCGACCCTGATAAATGGGTCAGTAATGAGCAGAAACGCTGGCAGGAAGGCCAATACAAGACCCGTTATAGCGGCGATATCGCGCAATTGCTCAAAGGCCCGACGATTGAGTTCGAGCAGGGCTGGCCGGTGATCGAAGAGCGGCCGGTGCTGCTGACCCACGTGCTGGAGCGTTTGGTCGAAGGGCTGGGCGAGCCGTTCATGGCGGCGATGAGTCGGGGACACACTGGCGCTATCCGCTTCGAAGATCCACTGCCGCTGAGTTTTGATGATCGCCAGGCCATTCGTAATAAGCCCCTCGAATCGCAAGCCCCTGCTTTCCTGAACGATGGGAAAAGCCACAACCCGGGTGTCGATGAAGTGCTGAGCGACATCGCCAATGGCACCCGTCACTTCGTCGAGACGACCCCCTTGCAGAGGCTGTCGCTGGGGGTGTTGTTGGGGATGGACTCACTGCATAACCAACGCTTTGTGGAGTTCACCGGTGAGCTGGACAATCTGGCCAACAGCATGGTCGGGCAGGGCGCTTCAGGCCGTTACGCCGTCATTGAGCGGCAACTGTACAAGCGCGAGGCACCGGGATTCATCGCCAGTCTGAACAGTGATTCAGAACCGGCGCCGAGGGCGGCCGGCAGCGCACTTGAACTGAAAAAGGCTGCATTGACACTGGYGCGGACGGCGGGCCAGTGGGGGCGCCATGTGGCGCAAATCCAGCAGGTGGCGACCCTTGAACATCGCATGCAGATCGTCGAGAAGGTGGGGCAGATACTCGACGAGATCGAAGCCAGCAGCATCAAACTGGTTCCCCAGGATCTGCTGCTGCGCAGCGGTGGCGAGGCGGTTGGTGGTCGGTGCTACCCGTTGACCCTGGTGATGAGCGCGGCACTGCTGCAGGACGACGTGGCCTCCCGGCAGTTGCGTGAACGTTTCTATCTGTCCGCCATCGATCCCGAGCAAGCTGATTCGGCAACCTTCCTTCAAGCGCTGGAAGAGCTGCGGGATGTGCAATTGAACGATGTAGGGGCACCGCTTGACCGCGCGGACCTGGATCAGGTCACTGCCGCTCTCGAGCAACATGAAGGCAGCCGCGCACTGATGCTTAACTCCGACAATCATTCGATGCTGGTGGCCAAGACCGTAGAGGGCGATCACACCACTTATCATTTTTACGACCCCAACTTCGCGTTGTTCGAGTTCGAGCAACCGGCCATGTTCAAGCGGGCGCTGGAATACTTTTTTCTGAAGCAAGGCATGGCACGGCATTACGCGGCCTATGGTTCGCAAGCCCGGCCGGAGTTTGACCTGATTGACCTGCATGGGGGAAAGGTGTCTGACTTGAAGCTGTCTGCCGGATTTGCCGTGGAGCAGCTACTGAAGTCCGAACCGTTGCCGGGAGCACCGCTGCGTCCGATTCGCCAGCGCCTGAACAGTGCCCGTGGGCAATCGCTGGTCAACAATTGGCATCTGGGCAGCAGTTTGCTGGAGCTCGATAGCCACTGGTGGGGACAGCAGATCGCACACGCGTTCAGGTGATCAGCGGCGATCACCGTCTGTTGCGGATCAAGAATTGGCTGTCGGAACAGTTTTCGACCCTGGCGCGTAAACCGGCCGGGACGGGCGGTGTCGTGGATCCGACCGAGATCGGCAGTGTTCACACCCTCAACGCAGGGTTCGCCATTCAGGCGTTGATGAACGCGTTGCGTGGCCGGGAAGGGGAGGGCCGGACATTGACCACCGCCGTGCGCCTGCACGCTTACGTCAACTATGCCCAGTTGGTGCATGGCTCCGTCGTGGATGTGGTTGGCCTGGTGCAGTTGGTTCGCACCGCGTTGAGAGAAGAGAAAATCATCGCTCGTACTTGCGCTCCGGTCGTCGGCGAAGCTTTGGGGCATGCAGCCGGTGAAGGCGTCGGCGCCGTATTGGGGCTGGCCAATGTCGGCTTTGATATTTATCAGTTGTCGACGGCGCAAAACGAAGTCGAGAAGGCCCAGTTCGGTACTCAATTGACATTCGATACCGCCAGCCTGGCGCTCACGGCAGGCGGTATCGGTGCAGGACTGGCCGGCGCATCGACCGCCGCTGCGGTGCTCGGTGGCGCCGGGGTGATTCTTGGTGGCCTGGCCATTGGTGTTGCTGCACTGGCCCAAGGGTTTGCCAGCATCTTGCGAGACGCCGAGGAGGTCGGCAAGTTCTTCGACGACATGGATCGGGGGTATCGCTCGCACGGCTACCGGTTCGATCACACCGTTGGCGCCTGGGTCGTGCGGCCTTCGCTGATCGTCCAGCGCATAGATCTGGGTGCTGGCAAGTTGCTGCTCGACAGCCCGAAGCTGTTTCCACTGCACGACCACTTTGGAGTGCCGGGTTTCGATGTTGATTACACGCGAGCGATCAATATCCGCCAGGAATTGAACCTGCCCGGTCAAAAAGAATTTGCACCGCCCACAGGGCAAGCCATTGTGCTGCCATGCACACCGCAAACCTTTTACGGCTATGAGTACAAGGCGCTGCCGTTCGCCTCCGCATTTCACGACCCTGGTTTTGACACGGCCCGGCGCCTTGAAAAAAAGCAAGCGGATGGTCAGCGGCTATTTCTGTTTACGTTCTATTCCTTTCCGTCGCATTACATCCTCCACCGCCTGAATCCGGTGTATCGCGAAACAGTCATCGAGGTGCAACTGGATGCGGTGGATCGTTCACTGGTGGTCCCCGTTTTGCCGGATGCCTGGCACGGCAAGCTGTCGTATGAGCTGACAGGCGCGGGGGGGAGCTGTTCATTGATGCTCAATCCCGGTGCAAGTATCCGTCTTGTCTCTCCAAGCCTGAAGCAATGCCGCTGGGTGTTGCAGGCAAGCTGGGCGAGTGAAAGTGACATCCGCATCGAGCCTTACGGCGAACTGTACATCGGTACTGTCCATGTGAAAATTTCCGGCAAAGGTCGTCATGAGGTGCTGATCCAGGTGGCGGATAAACAGTTGTTCAGCGTTGACCCTGGCAAACCCCAATTGGACATTCTCCAGCAGACAGCGCCTGAAGGACTCGATGAACAGGCATTGCTGGCGCACTACAAAGGCCTCGCGCAGGAGCATCGACTGGTATTGCCGTACACGCAGATCCATCGTTACCTGATTCCGTACGAGGCGCCGGACGAGCCCCGTTACACCAATGCCTGGTATGACTGCGCTGAAGATCGTTTCCTGTATATCCGCAACGAGACCGTCCTTGAGGCCGACGAGGCGCAGCTGTCGATGGTGGTCGAGGGTTCTGCTTATTTCTACCAACCGGAGGGCCACCAGATCTGGCAAGTCGATGCCGCCACAGGCTTGCTCAAGAATCGCTATCGCTTACTGCTAGAGGACAGCAAAGGCTCCATTCGCAGTATCGAAGCGGATGCTCATGGTGTGATTCATGTCGTGCAGGAGTACGTCACGGGCAATCAGGCCGCCAGGCAGTACCGTTACCTGATTCATGAAGGTCGATTGCTGTTGAGTTCCGTGACTCACGATATGGCGCGGGAACTGCAGGCGTTGGTGTTTGCCAGCGAAACGCTGGCCGACTGGTCATCGGTGTTCGGCAAGTATGTGTGGGGCTGTTTTTCAACCTGACCGCGCAAGGCGAGGTGCAGCTGGGCGGCCTGAGCGAGCAGTGGCTCAACGGCCGCGCCCAGTGGTGGCAGGCGCTGGAGCCGATTGCCGAGCGTTACCCAGGCAAAAATATTGCCATTGTCGGCCTGCGCAATTTCGCCGATAACGGCAACGTGGGTGCCTGGTATGTGAGTAACCGCCTGGTGCTGTGCGATCCGGGACTCGACAAGGAAATTCGCCTGCTTGGCGTTACCCCGGACAATCAGGCGGTCTGGCTGTTCGATCTGTCCAGCGGTGAAATCTGGAATCAGACGTTCATCGATCCGCAGCAACTTGATCAGGCATTCGGCACGGGCTCGCGATTGTTACTGGGCGACAGGTTGCCGGCTCATCAACCAGAGTGGGCGGATTGGCGTTTTGCCGACGTGACCATCGAGGGCGCCGGCTTGCGTGGGACAACCGTTGACGGCGTACTGCTCGAACTCCGCCATCAAGAGGTGGAGATCATCACTGGCGTCAGCCACGACTGGGTGAGCGCCCATGGCGAACACTTTATCGAAAGTCTC
The DNA here is from genome assembly GCF_056396965.1 of Pseudomonas sp. 05N434. Classification (NCBI taxonomy): domain Bacteria; kingdom Pseudomonadati; phylum Pseudomonadota; class Gammaproteobacteria; order Pseudomonadales; family Pseudomonadaceae; genus Pseudomonas; species Pseudomonas sp. 05N434. The sequence goes on along the minus strand of NZ_JBFTMK010000005.1, from coordinate 25,092 downwards.
CAGGCGTTACTGGAAACGACGGAACATGCCGAATTTGTATCTGTGGAGTCCGAACCCGGCAGCTTGCAGTGGTATGCCGTCCAAAGYGCCCGGTTGATCCGGATTACCGGTAAGGATCTGCCCGCAGATTATTCGCTGCTGGGCACTCAAGGCCGGGTCAATGTGTTGCTGCATGAGGCCCGGGAAGGACGGGTGCGTGTGTATCCGGACAGGCGAAGCATCGGGCCGTTCGATTATGTCCAGCGCAACGCCGAAGTGCTGGTTGTCGAAGGAGAAAAGCCCCTGGGTGATCTCCTGCCGCTGATTCCCGATGACGTCAATACRTTGATTCTGCGATTGGGGCAGGGTGCCGTGACTTATCACCTGACGAAGGCTGTCTGGCTGAGGCTCGACTCAGTCATCGTCGACTGCCGGCACGCACTGGGTGAAGTGCCGGCCATTCCAGGCAAATTGATCTGGGCCTTCGATGATCCGCAAAGATTGCTGTTCGAGATTGTTCAGGAACATYTGGTCATCGTTGACCCGGACAGTGAGCACAGTCTGATCTTCCGTGATGTGTGTTCCGTCGACCCGGCATTGCGCGGTGATGTGTTCCTCGCGTTTGAAAAGCTGCAATCCCATCCGGTATCGATGTTCGTGGCGCGGTTGCGCGACAGGAAAGAAAAAAACGGCAGTGCAACGCTGCAGGAGTTGTTGGCGGAGCCGGCAGTCGCAGGATAAGCAGCGACTGGCGCCGGGTTCATGAAAAAAGGCCGCGAACGATTCCGTTCGCGGCCTTTGACATGATGGGGTCGRTGTGGCGATCACCACGTTCACGGGATGACGGAGTTGTTCGCCTATCAGGGCACCAGATAGCCTTTTACGCCGGTAAAGATGATCTGTGCTGCCAGCGCACAGACAAAAAGTCCCATCAAGCGACTGACGATTTGCAGGCCCTGATCGCCAAGAATCCGCTCGATACGGTTCGACAAGTAAAGCACCACCCCCACCGTGAAACTGGCCAGGGCAATGCTGAGGATCGCGGTGAGTTTGTCGTCCCAGTGCGGTTGGCTGACACCCATTACCAACAGCGCACCGATGGTGCCCGGGCCGACGGTCAGGGGGATGGTCAGCGGGACGATGGTCACGTCTTGCTGCACGTTGTCGGTTTGCACCACCGACTTACCCTGGGCCATGCCCAGCGCCGAGATGAATAGCACGCTGCCGGCGCCGATGCGAAATGCATCCACGGTAATGCCGAACACGTCAAATATCACCCTCCCGAACAGGTACAGCAAGACGCTGGAAACCAGTGTGGCAATTGCCACTTTCCAGGCCAGGCGACGTTGTTCCTTGCGCGAATAACCGCGGCTCAGACTGATGAAACAGGACAACACGAAGAACGGGCTGTAGAGCACCAGCATCTTCAGATAAACGCTGAATAACACGTGGAGCATAATATCGGCTCGCGGCAGGAGATTGTTGGAGCGGAGTCTATCAGCCGGTTTAGAAAGTTGTCGGCGCGCGACGGGAGATTGCTCAGAATGTCGAAGCCGTACGATTCTGATGATCGCGCTGGGCAACCCAATGCTCGATCAGGTCGCGCAACTGCGACAGCTCGACCGGTTTGGCCATGTGCCCGTCCATGCCGGCCTGACGCGCGCGCTCTTTGTGCTCGGCGAGGATGTGCGCGGTCAACGCCACCACGGGGGTGCGAATCCGCTGGTTGCCGACTTCCCAGGCACGCAATTGCTGGGTGGCGGAGAAGCCGTCAAGGATTGGCATTTCGCAGTCCATCAGCACCAGGTCGTAACGCTGGGCCTTCATTGCCACCAAGGCTTCTTCGCCATTGCTGGCGGTATCCGGTTGCAGGTTGAGCTTGCCCAGCATGCCGCGGATGACCTTGGTCGAGATGCTGTTGTCTTCGGCCACCAGGATGCGGAAGTCGCTGGGCACCTTGACCGGAAGGGTGGGGCCGGTGGGCAGGTGCTGCGAGGTAGCCGGGCCGTTGTTGCGCTGGTTCAGTTCGTCCGCCAGGGTGGTCTTGAGGGTGTAGCCGGCCACTGGCTTGGCGAGGATGCGCTTGATCCCGGAGTTGCGCGCGATGATCTTGCTCGGCGCGTTGCTGATGCCGGTGAGCATGATCAGTAGAATGTCGTGGTTCAGGCTCGGGTCTTCCTTGATCTTGGCGGCCAGTTGCATGCCGGTCATACCGGGCATGTTCTGGTCCAGCAGGACCACGTCGAAATAATCGCGCAGGTGGGCCTTGGTGCGCAGCAGCGCCAGGGCCTCCTTGCCGGACGGTACGGCGCTGACGTTCAGGCCCCAGGCGCTGCACTGCTGCACCAGCACCTTGCGACAGGTGTCGTTGTCGTCCACGACCAGTACGCGTGCGCCTTGCAACGGACTGTCCAGGTCCGAGGTCGGATGCTCGAGACGGTCCGGGTCCAGTGGCAGGGTCAGCCACAATGTGCTGCCTTGGTTGGCGCCGCTCTTGATGCCGAATTCGCCCTGCATCAAACGGATCAGCTGACGGGCAATCACCAGCCCCAGATTGCCCCCCAGGCTGGTGGCCGAGAGGAAATGCTTGCTGTGCAGCTCGGCGTGCATCAGTGCGTCGCGCTCTTCAGCCTCCATCGGCTGGCCGCTGTCCTGCACGGCGATGCGCAGCCGCGGTTTGGCGCTGCGTTCATCCAGGGCGACAACGATCAGAATCTCGCCTTCGTCGGTTTTCTTCAGGGCGTTTTCCAGCAGGCTCAGCAGGGTCTGGCGCAGGCGCGTCGGATCGCCGCTGATGACGCGCGGTACCTGTGGCTGGATAAAGCTGATCAGCTCGATGTTCTGTTGTTCGGCCTTGGCGCGGAAGATGCTCAGGCAGTCTTCGATCAGGGCATTGAGGTCGAACTGCACATCGTCCAGCTCGATCTGTCCGGACTCGAGCTTGGAGATGTCGAGAATTTCGTTGATCAGTGTCAGCAGTTCGTTGCCGGCGCTATGGATGGTTTGCACATAGTCGCGCTGCTTGACCGACAGCGGTGTGCCCAGCAGCAGTTCGGTCATGCCCAGCACACCATTCATCGGGGTGCGGATTTCGTGGCTGATTTTCGCCAGGAATTCAGCTTTGGCGTTTATTTCGGCATTGCTGGCAGCCAGGTCGCGACTGACGCTGAAACGGTCTTCGGTGATGCTACGCTGTCGCTCGCCCAGGGCCACACTCATCAACAGGCCACTGATACAGATAAACACCAGCAGGGTGATGATCAGGCCTTGCGGGGCGACAAGGGTCAGCCCCTGCAGCGCCGGCAGGATAATCAACGTGCCAAGGTTGAACACCACCATGGCCGCCACGAACAGGCGAGCCGGGCGATAACCTTTTTGCCAGTGATGGGCGCTGACGAACAACATGCTCAGGCCGGCCAGGGCAACCAGTGCGTACGTGATCAGGTTCAGCGGCAGGGTGTTGACGAACAACAGCAGCAGGCCGCAGGCCACGATGAACAGGATGTCCCCCAGCAGCAGCTTGTTCAGCGGGTGCGGGCCGAGCGGGGCGAAAAAACGGTAGGCGAACATCAGGCCGCAAGGTGCGGTCAGCAGCAAGGCAAGATAGGCACCGGGTGTTTGTACGACGGACCAGTTCGGCAACCATGGTCGGGCCAGGTTCAGCAGCAGCACCAGGCTGAGCAGCAACAACCCTTCGCACGCTGCCAGCCAGAGGCTGCTGCGCGAGCGGGTGTAGGTGTAGCGGGTCAGGTTATGCAGGATCAGCATCCCGAGACAGCCAAAGAGCAGACCGTAGATCAACGTCTGGTTCTGAGTGGCTGCGCTCATGACCGCCGATTGCAGGGTGATGTAAGGCCGAAACTGGTGTTCGGAGACCAGTCGCATATAGACGTCGAGGGTTTTGTCGCTTTGCGGCAGCGGCAACATGAAGTCGTTGCCGGGCAGGGGGCGCTCAGCCTGAGGCTGCCCGGTGCCGGTATTCAATTGATCGATCAGCTGGTCGCCATCGAGCACATACAGATTGAGGTGCGACAGGTCGGGAGCGAACACCCTCAGCAACTGTTCGTGTTTGCCGGGTGCCAGCCTGAAACGCAGCCACAGCGCACCGTCAGGCCCGGCTGCGGTGAGGCGGTCGAGTTCAACGGGGCTGAATTGATTGGTGTAGCGGCCGGAGCGGATGTCGCTCAGCTGCAGATCGCCCTGTTCGTCGAGCAATACCGCCCAGCCACTGCCTTGCGAGGCCTGGGCCGGGAGCATGCAGAGCAAGGTCAGCAGAGTGACGGTGAAGCCTATGGCAATCCTGAGCCAGCGCACGGCGAAATCCCTTCGTAGGTTGATGCCAGAATATAACTATGCGCGGCGCCGGAATAGTCCGGCAAGGGCTGCAAGCCCTTGCCTGGCCGAATGGATGGCTTATTCCTGATTTTCGCCACGCTCGCGGGCAATGGCACGGTAGCCAATGTCCTTACGATAGAAGCAGCCTTCCCAGTCGATTTTAGCCGCCAGTTTGTAAGCCTGCTGCTGGGCTGTGTCGACGCTGGTGCCCATGGCGGTTGCGCACAGTACCCGACCACCGGCCGTCACCACCTGACCGTCCTTGAGTGCAGTGCCAGCGTGGAAGACTTTGCCTTCCAGTGCCGCGGCTGCATCCAGACCGTTGATGGCAACGCCTTTGGCGTAGTCACCCGGGTAACCGCCAGCGGCCAATACGATACCGACGCTCGGACGTGGATCCCACTGTGCTTCGACCTTGTCCAGCGCTTGCGCCAGGGCCGCTTCGACCAGCAACACCAGGCTCGACTGCAAACGCAGCATCACCGGTTGGGTCTCAGGATCGCCGAAACGGCAGTTGAACTCGATAACTTTTGGGTTACCAGCCTTGTCGATCATCAAGCCGGCATAGAGGAAACCGGTGTAAACATTGCCTTCCTCGGCCATGCCGCGCACGGTTGGCCAGATCACCAGGTCCATGACCCGCTGATGGACTTCGGCGGTGACGACCGGTGCCGGGGAGTAGGCGCCCATGCCGCCGGTGTTCGGACCGGTGTCGCCGTCGCCGACGCGTTTGTGGTCCTGGCTGGTGGCCATCGGCAGCACGTTCTTGCCGTCGACCATGACGATGAAGCTGGCTTCTTCGCCGTCCAGGAACTCCTCGATGACCACGCGGGAGCCGGCATCGCCAAACGCGTTGCCAGCGAGCATGTCGCGCACCGCGTCTTCAGCTTCAGCCAATGTCATGGCCACGATCACGCCTTTGCCGGCGGCCAGGCCATCGGCCTTGATCACGATCGGTGCGCCTTTTTCACGCAGATAAGCCAGGGCCGGCTCGATCTCGGTGAAGTTCTGGTAGTCGGCGGTCGGGATCTTGTGACGCGCCAGGAAATCCTTGGTAAAGGCTTTCGAGCCTTCCAGTTGCGCGGCACCTGCGGTCGGGCCGAAGCAATCCAGGCCACGGGAGCGGAACAGGTCGACAACGCCTGCAACCAGCGGCACTTCCGGGCCGACGATGGTCAGGGAAACGTTTTTCTCCGCGAAATCTGCAAGCTGCTCGAGGGCCAGCACGTCGATGGCGACGTTCTCGCACTTGGCTTCAATGGCGGTGCCTGCGTTGCCCGGGGCAACGAACACTTTTTGCACGCGCGGATCCTGAGCCACTTTCCAGGCCAGGGCGTGTTCACGGCCACCGCTGCCAATGATCAAAACATTCATTTCAAAAACCTCGGATGACGCTAATTCTGTTTTGGAACCTAAAGCGCTTCACGCCGTAGGAGGTCGCAATGAAGCCGGTAGATGCAAGGCGGAGTCGACCTCGATGAGCGGAGTTGCCTTTTGGCAATGAGCATCATCGAGGTCGGCTCCAACGCAGCAGGTACCGGGTTCAGTGCGGCCGTTGTCTTATTAGTGACGGAAGTGGCGCATGCCGGTGAAGACCATGGCGATGCCGGCTTCATCAGCTGCCGCAATCACTTCGTTATCACGCATCGAGCCACCTGGCTGGATCACCGCAGTGATACCGACCTTGGCTGCGTTGTCGATGCCGTCGCGGAACGGGAAGAACGCATCCGACGCCATGACCGCGCCCTGCACTTGCAAGCCGGCATGTTCAGCCTTGATCGCGGCGATACGCGCGGAGTTCACGCGGCTCATCTGGCCGGCGCCGACACCGATGGTCTGACGGTTCTTGGCGTAGACGATGGCGTTGGACTTGACGTACTTGGCGACTTTCCAGGCGAAGATCAGGTCGTTGATTTCCTGCTCGGTTGGCGCGCGCTTGGTCACCACTTTCAGGTCTTCGCTGCCGATCATGCCGATGTCGCGGCTCTGTACCAGCAAACCGCCGTTGACGCGTTTGTAGTCCCAGGCTGGAACGCGGTCAGCCGACCACTCGCCGCAGGCCAGCAGGCGTACGTTGGCTTTGGCGGCCACGATGGCGCGGGCTTCTGCGCTGACGGATGGGGCGATGATCACTTCGACGAACTGACGCTCGACGATGGCCTTGGCGGTTTCAGCATCCAGCTCGCGGTTGAACGCGATGATGCCGCCGAACGCCGACTCGGTGTCGGTGGCGTAGGCCAGTTCGTAGGCTTGACGGATGCCGCCTTCGGCGTCCGGGCTCACGGCCACGCCGCACGGGTTGGCGTGCTTGACGATCACGCAGGCCGGCTTGACGAAGCTCTTCACGCATTCCAGCGCGGCGTCGGTGTCGGCCACGTTGTTGTACGACAGCTCTTTGCCTTGCAGTTGGGTCGCGGTGGCGATGCCGACTTCGGCAGGCTTGGCTTCAACGTAGAACGCCGCGCTCTGGTGCGGGTTCTCGCCGTAGCGCATTTCCTGAGCCTTGATGAACTGGCTGTTGAAGGTGCGCGGGAATTCGCTGCGGCCGGAGGTCGAGAGGGTTTCAGCCGCCTGGTTCACGGTGCCCATGTAGTTGGCGATCATGCCGTCGTAGGCGGCGGTGTGTTCGAAGGCCTTGAGCATCAGGTCGAAACGCTGAGCGTAGGTCAGGCCGCCGGCCTTGAGGCTTTCCAGAACGTTGGCGTAATCGCTGGCATTCACCACGATGGCCACGTCTTTGTGGTTTTTTGCCGCCGAACGGACCATGGTCGGGCCGCCGATGTCGATGTTCTCGATGGCAGTCGGCAGGTCGCAGCCTGGCTTGTTGATGGTGGCTTCGAACGGGTACAGGTTGACCGCTACCAGATCGATCGGCTTGATGCCGTGCTCGCTCATGATGGCGTCGTCGATACCGCGACGACCAAGGATCCCGCCGTGGATTTTCGGGTGCAGGGTTTTCACCCGACCGTCCATCATTTCTGCGAAACCGGTGTAATCCGCGACTTCCACTGCGGCAACACCATTGTCGCGCAGCAGCTTGAACGTCCCGCCGGTGGAGAGGATCTCTACGCCCAGGGCTTCGAGCTCTTTGGCGAATTCAAGGATCCCGGTCTTGTCGGAAACGCTGATCAAGGCGCGGCGGATCGGCAGGCGGGTAGTCTGGTCGGTCATCTCAATTTCCATCAAAAGCAAAGGAGTCAGCAAAAAAGGCGACCGGTTTTACGTGGGCGCCTTTCTGGTTTGATTGAATGCTTACAGCAAATCGTACTGCTTGAGTTTCTTGCGCAGGGTGCCCCGGTTCAGTCCGAGCAGCTCACTGGCCTTGGTCTGGTTGCCCTTGACGTAGTTCATCACGCATTCGAGCAGGGGGGCCTCGACTTCGGAGAGCACCAGGTTGTACACATCCGTGACGGCAGCGCCCTCAAGGTGGGCGAAATAATTGTGCAGCGCCTTCTCGACACTCCCGCGAAGGGTCTGACCTTCTTCGCTCGGTGTATTGAGGTGCTGTTTCAAATTCACGTTGTCGCTCACGGGTGTTGTTCCACTCACTAAAGTCTCGGTCATCATCGTCATGCGGCCACCCCTTCTCCGTCCCCTGTCAGGCTCTTGTAACGTTCGGCGAAGAAGCCTCGAACGTAGGCGCATTGTGCTTCCGTATCTTCCAAACGATTGAAGTGGGCGCGAAACTCCCTGGCGCCCGGCAAGGTTGCGAGATACCAGCCCACATGCTTGCGAGCTATGCGCACGCCCATGACGTCGCCATAGAAGGCATGCAGCGCGGCCAGATGCTCAAGCAGAATACATTCCACCTCGATCAGTTCCGGTGCCGGGAGTTTTTCACCGGTACGCAGATAATGGTCGATTTCACGAAAAATCCATGGCTGCCCCTGGGCAGCCCGGCCCACCAACAGGCCATCGGCACCGGTCGCGTCGAGCACGTACCGGGCTTTCTCGGGCGAATCGATATCGCCATTGGCGAAGACCGGAATCGACACCGCCTGCTTGATCGCGGCAATGGTGTCGTACTCAGCTTCCCCGGTGTACAGGTCGGCACGCGTGCGGCCATGTACGGCCAACGCCGTGATGCCTGCCTGTTCGGCGATCTTCGCCACCGTCAGACCGTTCTTGTTCGCCCGGTCCCAGCCGGTGCGGATCTTCAGGGTGACCGGCACATCGACCGCAGCCACCACGGCCTGCAGGATCTCGGTCACCAATGCTTCATCTTTCAACAGTGCGGAACCGGCGGCCTTGTTGCAGACCTTCTTCGCCGGACAGCCCATGTTGATGTCAATAATCTGTGCGCCCAGCTCGACGTTGGCCCGGGCCGCATCCGCCAGCATCTGCGCATCTCCGCCGGCGATCTGTACCGAGCGGGGCTCGGGATCGCCTTCGTGGATCATGCGCATCCGCGATTTGCGGGTGTTCCACAAGCTCATGTCGCTGGTGACCATTTCCGAGACTACAAGTCCAGCGCCCAATCGTTTGCACAGCTGACGAAAGGGCTGGTCGGTGACGCCCGCCATGGGGGCGAGGATCAAGCCGTTGTGCAATGTATATGGACCGATGCGTACCGCCGACATAGGACTTCCCTGTTGTGGGGCCGGATCATGAGAGTTCGAAAAAGGGTTGGCATGATACCCGCTCTCGATGACTGGATAAAGGCTGAATTGAACAAAATCTGAACAACTAATTCGTTATCGCCAGCGGTTTGGTTTGAACGGTCAAAGTCAGGAAACCGCCGTCAAGCCTGCAACGCTTGAGTGTTTCACTCGGGCGAATGGAAGCTCAGGCTGTAGTTCACCGCTTTGGGGCCTGGGTCGAGAATGTCCAGCGCGATGTGGATCGGCGTTTGCGGCGGCATTTCGGCCAGGCCTTCGAGATCGCCGTTGAGGTACTCGCCGGGCTTGAAGCGACGACTGGCGATCAGGTGGCCGTTGAGGTCGGCAAAGCGCAGCTCCAGCAGCGGGAACGGCTGGGAGAAGGGCGCACGGTTATAAATGATGGCATCGACCACCAGCGCCCCGTTGAAGTCCGGGTGGCTGCGGACCACCAGATTGCTGCTTTTGACTTTCGCGATGTCGACCTTGGACGGCACTGTGCAACCGATGTGCGGGCAGAGTTGCTGGAACCACGGACGATACTGGTCCTGGCGCGCCAGTTCGTCGAAGTGGTAGGCGACGTACTGGCCAACGAGGCCGGCGGCGCCGAGCAGGATCAGCAGCAGCCAGAAAAAGCGCCGACCCCAGGGGGAGCGGCGTTTTTGCCAATCCAGTTGCAGCGGGTCGTCGGTCAGGTCCTGCAGCACTTCAGCGCGCATGGCCGGTTCGCTGCGTTCGCGTCGCTTGCGCAGGGGCTCGACGGAGGGCAGGTCATCGTCGATCTCGTCGTCATCGGTTTTCGCCGACAGGCTGCCAAAAGGGATCGGGGCGTCGAGCGGGTCGTGCAGGCGCAGCTGCTGTATCTCGGGCTCATCGTCCAGTGGCACGGGCTCCATGGACAGCGAAGGCTCGGTGCGCGAGTGTTTGCCTGGCTCGATCGTCGGTTCGACCATCGGTGATGGCGTCTGCACGTCGGCGGCTTGCGCACGATCGGCGGCCGACTCACTGAAGAGGCTGTCGGGCCAAGGGGCTTCGTCGTGTTCGGTGCTGTCGCGACGAGCACTGAGGCTGTCTTCGCGGGGGTGACCGAACTCCGTCGTCGGCTGGATTTCCCGCTGTTCGAGCCGGGCGAGCTCTTCGTCCAGGTCCAGGCTGTCCAGGTCCATCTCGGCCGCGGTCCATTGCTTTTGGCTGATGGCCCGCTGCACGGGCGGTTCTACGGGCGCCGATGCAGCCGGTTTTACCGCTTCCTTGCCGGCCCGTTGCTCAAGCAACTGCCTGGCGGCGTTGAACACCTGCAAGCACGAGCCGCAACGAACCACCCCACGGGCCACGCTCAACTGAGCGTGGCTGACGCGGAAGCTGGTTTGGCAATGCGGGCACTGGGTGACGAAGCTATCGGTCATGCGGCAATCCGGTTTATGCAGGCGCTCATTCTAGCGCCGACGGCCAGTGATGCGTACCCAGCCGTCGCGATTGGCGATCGGATCCAGATCGAAGTCCCGGGCATAGGCAGCGGCAACCTCTTCGCCCTGTTCGGCGAGGATGCCCGACAGTGCCAGGCGACCGCCGGACTTGACCAGGCTGGACAGTTGCGGCGCCAGGGAAACCAGCGGGCCGGCGAGGATATTGGCGACCAGTACGTCGGCTTGAACCTGCGGCAAATCTTCCGGCAGATAGAGCGGGAACAGCTCGTCGGCAATGTTGTTGCGTCCGGCGTTGTCGCGGGAGGCCTCCAGGGCTTGCACATCGATATCGGTGCCGACGGCTTGTTTGGCGCCCAGCAACAGGGCGGCAATCGCCAGAATCCCCGAGACGCAGCCGAAATCCAGCACGTTGCAGTCTTTCAGGTCCTGGCCATCGAGCCATTCCAGGCACAGCGCGGTGGTCGGGTGAGTGCCGGTGCCGAACGCCAGGCCTGGGTCCAGCAGCAGGTTCACCGCGTCAGGCTCAGGGGCGGCGTGCCAGCTCGGGACRATCCACAGGCGCTGACCGAAGCGCATCGGCTGGAAGCCATCCATCCAGCTGCGTTCCCAGTCCTGGTCTTCGATCACTTCGCTGTGATGCTCGGGCAGCGGGCTGCCGGTCAGCAACTCCAGGTGGGCCAGCACGCTGGCGGCGTCAGTGCCGCCTTCGAACAAGGCCAGCAGGTGTGTGTGCGACCACAGCGGAGTGGTGTTGAGTTCCGGCTCGAAGATCGGCTGATCTTCGGCGTCCATGAAGGTCACCGACACGGCGCCCACTTCAAGGAAAGCGTCTTCGTAGGTTTCGGCTTGTTCTGGGCTGATGGCGAGACGGACTTGCAGCCAAGGCATGGCGGGCACCTTTGAAAAATATAGATTGCAGCCTAGCGGGCTGCGAGAAGCGCGCAAGTTTACGCGAGCGCGCGGCAGAAGACGACCGGGTTGCCATCCAATAGCGGAGACGTCGGTCTCTGTGGCGAGGGAGCTTGCTCCCGCTGGAGCGCGAAGCGGTCCCAAAATGGCAGATACGGCTCTGTCTGACACAACTCGGATGAATGGTCTTGCGGCTGCTGCGCAACCGAGCGGGAGCAAGCTCCCTCGCCACAAGGTTTCCGGGCGGCATCTCCAGAAACAACAAAGCCGCCCGAAGGCGGCCTTGTCATGTTCCGGCTGAAGCTTAGTGCTTCTCGCCAGCCAGCTTGTGCTCGAGGTAGTGAATGTTCACCCCCCCTTTGCAGAAGCCTTCGTCACGGGTCAGATCACGGTGCAGCGGGATGTTGGTCTTGATCCCGTCGACAACGATCTCGTCCAGCGCATTACGCATGCGCGCCATGGCTTCGTCACGGGTTGCGCCGTAGGTGATCAGCTTGCCGATCAACGAGTCGTAGTTCGGCGGAACGGCATAGCCACTGTACAGGTGCGAATCGACGCGAACGCCGTTGCCGCCTGGTGCGTGGAAATGCTTGACCGTGCCTGGGCTCGGCATGAACGTTTTCGGGTCTTCGGCGTTGATCCGGCATTCCAGCGCGTGACCGCGGATGACCACGTCATCCTGGGTGAACGACAGCTTGTTGCCGGCGGCGATGCTGAGCATCTCCTTGACGATGTCGATGCCGGTGACCATTTCCGATACCGGGTGCTCTACCTGGACACGAGTGTTCATCTCGATGAAGTAGAAGCGGCCGTTCTCGTACAGGAACTCGAAAGTGCCGGCGCCACGGTAGCCGATGTCGATGCAAGCCTTGACGCAACGGGCGAGGACTTCCTCGCGCGCGTTCTCGTCGATACCCGGTGCCGGCGCTTCTTCGAGAACCTTCTGGTGACGACGTTGCAGCGAGCAGTCGCGGTCGCCCAGATGGATGGCGTGGCCCTGACCGTCGGAAAGCACCTGAACTTCCACGTGACGTGGGTTGGTCAGGAATTTTTCCAGATAGACCATCGGGTTGCCGAACGCTGCGCCCGCTTCGGAGCGGGTCAGTTTCGCCGAGGAGATCAGGTCTTCTTCTTTGTGCACCACGCGCATGCCACGACCACCGCCGCCGCCAGCGGCTTTGATGATCACCGGATAACCGACTTCGCGACCAATGCGCAGAGCGGTTTCTTCGTCTTCAGGCAGTGGGCCGTCGGAGCCCGGAACGGTTGGAACGCCAGCGGCGATCATGGCGTGCTTGGCCGATACCTTGTCGCCCATCAGGCGGATGGTATCGGCTTTCGGGCCAATGAACGCGAAACCGGAGTTCTCGACCTGTTCGGCAAAGTCGGCGTTTTCCGCAAGGAAGCCGTAGCCTGGGTGAATGGCGGTAGCGCCGGTCACTTCAGCAGCGGCGATGATGGCCGGAATGTGCAGGTAGGAGTGAGCGGCGGAGGCCGGACCGATGCAGACGGATTCGTCTGCCAGGCCCAGGTGCATCAGCTCTTTGTCGGCCTTGGAGTAAACGGCGACGGTCTTGATGCCCATTTCCTTGCAGGCACGCAGAATCCGCAGGGCGATCTCACCGCGGTTGGCGATCAGAACTTTTTCCAACTTCGCAGTCATCAAAGGCTCTCCGCGATTCAAACGATGGTGAACAGCGGTTGGTCGAACTCAACCGGCTGGCCGTCTTCGACGAGGATGGATTCGATCACACCGCTGTGGTCAGCCTCAATGTGGTTCATCATCTTCATGGCTTCGACGATGCACAGGGTGTCGCCTTTCTTCACGGTCTGGCCGACTTCAACGAAGGAAGGCGAGCTTGGCGAAGATTTGCGATAGAACGTGCCGACCATCGGCGAGCGGGCAACATTGCCGTTCAGCGTTGGAGCCGCTGGAGCCGCAGGCGCAGCGGCAGCAACCGGAGCGGCGGCAGCAACTGGAGCCGGTGCCGGCGCATGCATCGGAGCCGGTGCGTAGTACTGCTGAGCCGGCGTCTTGCTGTGACGGCTGATGCGTACGGACTCTTCGCCTTCCTTGATCTCAAGCTCGTCGATGCCGGACTCTTCCAGCAATTCGATCAATTTCTTAACTTTACGGATATCCATGAATCATCAACTCCCAAGGGTCGGTCAGGGGCGTTTAACGCTTGTTGTTCAAGCCGTTGCCTGTCTTTCAAGCTGCTCTAGTGCGGCCTCCAGGGCCAGTCGATAACCGCTGGCGCCAAGGCCGCAGATCACTCCCACCGCTACATCGGAGAAGTAAGAGTGATGGCGGAAAGGTTCGCGTTTATGCACGTTAGACAAATGCACTTCGATGAATGGGATGCTCACCGCCAGCAGCGCGTCACGTAACGCGACACTTGTATGCGTAAAAGCTGCTGGATTGATCAGAATGAAGTCCACACCTTCGCCGCGAGCAGCGTGGATGCGGTCAATCAATTCGTACTCGGCGTTGCTTTGCAGGTAAAGCAAATGGTGGCCGGCATTGCGCGCCCGCTGTTCCAGGTCCTGGTTGATTTGTGCCAGGGTGGTTGCACCATAGACGCCCGGTTCCCGGGTGCCGAGCAGGTTCAGGTTAGGGCCGTGCAAAACCAATAGGGTCGCCATCTGCTGCTCCTTTGTGATCCGTGTGCAATTGTCAGAACCAGGCGACTATGCCGCAAAGACTTTGTGACTGTCCAGTTCTATGCAATAGGCAGCACGATGGCCGATGTTTGCGCGAAATATGTGACCGGGTGATTAAATCCGGTCATTTGCTTTCGCAACACGTTCGGCGAAGCCCGTGGCGTTTATCTCGCCGATCACTCGCACATCGGTGCGTTCGACGCCGTCCCTGCCGAAAAACATCAGCGCCGGAGGGCCGAACAGCTTGTAGCGGTCGAGCAGGGCGCGCTGTTCGGTGTTGCTGGCGGTGATGTCGAAACGGATCAGTCGATAGCCTTTAAGACGTTCGACGACGTTGGCATCGTTGAGCACTTCGTGTTCGATGACTTTGCAACTGATGCACCAGTCGGCGTACCAGTCGAGCAGCAGCGGCGTGCCGGAGGATTTGGCTTCGGCGAGGACACGATCCAGTTCTGCTGGAGAGGTTATGGTTTGCCAGGTGCTGGCGATTGGCGCTTGCTGCTCGTTGCTGGCGACGAGGCGCGTCTGGCCAATTGGGTTGAATGGATCGGACTGACCGCTGAACGCGCCGTACCAACAGGCCAGTGCATAAAACAGCAGAAACATCCCCAGCAATTGCCCCAGGCGTTTTCTCGGCGGCTTATAGACAAACTCCAGCGCGCCCATGAACAAACCGACGCCACCGGCGAGCAAGCCGATCAACAGTAAAGTGATCTGGCCTGGCAATACTCGGCTGAGCAAACCGATCGCCAGCCCCAGCAAGAGCACACCAATCGCGTTTTTCACGTAGATCAGCCACGGCCCGCTTTTCGGCAACCAGGCCGCGCCGCCAGTCGCCACCAGCAACAGCGGTGCGCCCATGCCCAGGCCAAGCATGAACAGTTTCAATCCGCCGCCCAAGGCATCGCCGCTGGCGCTGATGTACAGCAGCGCACCGGCCAGGGGAGCCGAGACGCAGGGCGAAACCAGCAGGCTCGACACCACGCCCAGCACCGCCGCGCCCCACAGTGAGCCACCTTCGGTGCGCCCGGCGATCCGGTCCAGGCGGCTGCTGATGGCGTAGGGAAGTTTCAGTTCGAACACCCCGAACATCGCCAAGGCAAACACTGCGAAAAACATCGCGAACGGCACCAGCACCCAGGCCGATTGCAAGCGCGCCTGAAGATTAAGCTGTGCGCCGAACATGCCCATCAATGCACCCAACAGGGCGAAGCAGATGGCCATCGGCAGCACATAAGCCAGCGACAGGTTGAAGCCACGTAAACCGCCGATCTGCCCGCGCAGGACTACCCCGGAGAGGATCGGCAGCATCGGCAGCACACAGGGGGTGAAGGTCAGGCCGAGGCCTGCGAGGAAGAACAGCGCCAGTTCGCGCCAGCCCCAGGCTGTGGTCGTGGCACCGCTGCCATCAATACTCAGGCGCTCGGTCTCGGGCGGGTAGCACAGGCCTTTGTCGGCGCAGCCTTGATAGGTCACGGCCAGCGTAAAGGCGCGGGAATCGGTGCGCGGCAGTTCTACATCGAGAATGCCGTGGTAAACCTCGACATCGCCGAAGTATTCATCGTGCTTTTGTTCGCCCTTGGGCAGTTGAGCCGCACCGAGGCCAACGTCGGCCGGATCTGCGCGAAACTGGAAGCGATGGCGGTAGAGGTAGTAACCCTCGGTGGCGACGAAACGCAGTTTGATCGATTGCGGCGTACTTTCTACCAGGCTCAACTGAAAGGCTTCGCGCACCGGCAGGAAGTCGGCGCTGTTGTTGATCGAACCCAGGGTGGAACTGGGGCGACTGTCCAGCAACCCGGCGGCGGAGGCCGGGAGGGCGAGCACTAAAAACAGCAGGCAGAGCAAACGGCGCATGACAATCTCGCGTATTGGAGGTGCGGGCATGATAGCTGAGTGTGCAATGTATGCGACTACGCCGATCTCCCGTAGGCGCTGCCAAAGGCTGCGATATTTTGACTTTGATCTTCAACGCTCGATCCACCGCCAGGATCAACATCAAATGATCGCAGCCTTCGGCAGCTCCTGCAGGGAGGTGTTTCAGTCAGGCTTCGGGCTTACTTTGTTGGTTGATCGCTGGAGTGTTTACACAAGTTGATTGTTACAGGGGTGTAGTGGTTACTGTTGGTATGTCGAAACAGCGTGCTGCTGTGATACTCGTAGACTTCCTGGTTGGTCGATACATTGATAGTTGAACCTTGGATATCGACCTTTATGGCTGGATCTCGGGTGACTAAAAACGGACCAGCGGTCTTGAGTTCAGACGCTATTTGCTCGTTGGATGTCAGTTCGCGATAGACATAGTATCGATAGCTGAACGGTACTGTTGCTCCGCCTCGATCATCCTTGACGCCGTAGATGAAGCCGTTTTCGCCAAGGGGCAGTTTGAGTACTACATCGGTCAGCACCGGGTTGCCGGAAGACATGAGCCATGTCCAGCCGATGTAAGCCAAGCATACAGCTAGCAGGGAGGAGGCGACGATTGTGTATGCAGTGTTTTTAGTAGTTCCTGAAACGGGCATACCTGACTCCCTTCTTGATCCATTCCTGATCCGCAGGATCATCGCCAAAAGGAGCCTCGCTCCACCAGCTTCCAAATTCTACTTTTGTCGTTTTTGCCTGTGTCTGGGCAAGGCCGGCGGCACGTAACAGAACATTCTCGGAAAACCCCGCAGCAATCCCGGTCGCGCCGTAATTGAAATTGCCAAAGGCTTCATAGTCAGGGGATAGCTTTTTGTAGTCCCAAGGGCCGCGATTTCTGACTTGGCTATAGAACCAGGAGTAAATGAATGCGGATCCCTCTTTCAAAACTTTTTTCTTGTGGAAGGCAATGGCCATGTTTTCCTCCACAGATACGCCTGGGGGCGACGTTGGAACTATCACGGGGCACTCCTGTGCACGCTCGATTGATTGAAGCGCTAAACTCTAGCATCAAAACGATGACTAAAAGCACCGTATAGATAAGCAGGAGTTTTCATACAAAAACTCAGGTGTCGATAATCTTGCTCGTTGGTAGCGTTCAGGCCCGAGCCCTTAAACCCGAAATGCCTGCACCGCTGTATGCAACTGCCCACCCAATGTCAGTAAATGTTCGCCTTGGCTGCGCCCTTCACCAATCCTCAGCAAGTTATCCCCACCCAATTGATGAATCCGCTCACTGTGATCGCGGATTTCGCTGACAGCGCCGCTCTGCTGGGCAGTGACATCGGCGATGCGCACGGCGGTGTCGGAAATGGTCTGGATCGCTCCGACGATTTTATCCAGCGCACCGTCGGCGGCCTGGGCCTGGTTGGCCGTGGCTTCGGCGTGTTCGACCTGGGCGCGCATGCCTTCGACCGATTGTCGCGCGGCGGTTTGCAGGCCGGCGATCAGTGTCTGAATCTCGGCGGTGGCACCGGCGGTGCGCTGCGCCAGTGAACGAACCTCTTCGGCCACCACCGCAAATCCCCGGCCCATCTCCCCGGCGCGGGCCGCCTCGATGGCGGCATTCAGCGCCAGCAGGTTGGTCTGATCGGCAATCGAGCGAATCACCGTCAGCACGCCGCCGATAGTCGCCGACTCTTCGGCCAGATGTTCGATCATCTGCGCGTTGCCTTGCACTTCACCCACCAGCGCATGCAGCCCGGTGAGGCTCAGGCCGATGACCTTCTGACCATGCTCCACCGCCAGCCCTGCATGACGACTGGCGTCCGCGGCCTGGCTGGCATCACCGGCGACTTGTTGAATCGTTGCTTCGAGTTCACCGAGAGAGTCGCGGATCAGCGCGGTGTCGCCGGCCTGATGCTCGGCGCCGCTGTGCAGGTCATTGCTCAATTCGGCCAGCGTCCGGCTGCTGCCGGCGACTTGCTCGGCATTGAGGCGAATGGTCCCCACCAGGTCGACCAGATAGGCACGCAAGCGATTGAGCGAAGCTTGAATGTCATGCAGTTCGCGGTTGGTCGCACCCAGTTGAATGTCGCGACTGAAGTCGCCCTCGGCCCAGATCGAAAGGGCTGGCGCCAGATTGGTCAGGGTTCGGGCCAGGCGTCGCTGTAAGGTATCGATGAGCAAGGCGAT
The DNA here is from genome assembly GCF_056396965.1 of Pseudomonas sp. 05N434. Taxonomy (NCBI): domain Bacteria; kingdom Pseudomonadati; phylum Pseudomonadota; class Gammaproteobacteria; order Pseudomonadales; family Pseudomonadaceae; genus Pseudomonas; species Pseudomonas sp. 05N434. The sequence goes on along the minus strand of NZ_JBFTMK010000005.1, from coordinate 7,124 downwards.
CAGCAGAATCAGCCCGATCATCACGCCCTGCATCAGCCGCACTTCGCCCTGGATTTGCCCGTGCTGGGCGCGCACTACCGGTTCCAGCCCGGCGATGGCCTGCTGCACGGCGGTGATTTTCAAGTGAGTCGCGGCGCCGAGGTCGGCGCGTTTCTGGATCTGTTCGCGGGTGTGTGCCAGTTCAGTCGGGTAGCGGGTGAGCAGGCTGTTGAGCTCACGCTTGAGGCTGACGCCGGCGTCTTCGGCGACGGCTTTCTCGGTGTTCTCCAGGCCCATCATGGCGGAGAAGTCATCGGTGTTCGATTCACTGCTGGCAGTCACCCCCAGCAGCGGCAAGCTGTTCAATTRTTCAGCCTGAACGCGGATGCTGGCGACTTCGCGCTCGACATCGGCGGCCAGTTCACTGCGCCCGCTGCTGACCAGTTTGTCCCGGGCCAAAGACAACTTGCCCAGATGCTGGGAAGCTGCGAGCAAAGGCGTCAGATACGCCGCGTTGCCGTTGGCGTATTGGCTGAGCTGATCGAGGCTGGCACCGAGCTCGCGCTCGGCTTGCAGCAGCAGGGCTTGTGGATCGCCGGCGAGTTTGCCGGCAGCCAGCAGGTCCGTCTTGCTGAACTCTTCCAGGCTCGACAGGCTGGGGTGCAAGGTATCGGCCAGGGGCGGAGGTAATTCGCCGAGCTCCTTTTGCAGGCTGTCGATGGCCTGGCTGGCGCTGCTCAGACGCAGGGCATCGCCGCTGGTCAGGTAATCCTCGACGTTGCGCGCCACTTCATTTTGAAACTGCTGGGACAGGCCCAGGTAACGCTCCATCAACAGATAGGGGCGTTCCAGGGCTTTTTGCGACCACCAGAGGGTCGCGCCGAGGGCCACGCACACGGCGACCAGAAGGAGGGTATTGAGATTGGTCAACAGCTTCAGGCGCATTGCGGACTACCAACGGCAGAATGGTAAGTGCCTGAAGTTATTGCGTTTCTGTTACAGCGTTATGACCGAATCGGTCGATTCCGATGAAAAAGTGGCACTTTGCTTTGACTCCCGCGCGGCTTGCACGCGGTTGCGTCCGGCGTCCTTGGCGCGGTACAGCGCCTCGTCTGCCTGTGTGGCCATCATCAGGCTGTCGGAGCCTTCGTGCAGTTCGACGACGCCGGCACTGAAGGTGCACCAGAGGTCCTGGGGCTGCGCGGGGTAGTGAATTTCGGCAAAGCGCTGACGGATTTCATCGAGCACCTTGTAGGCCGATTCAATATCGGTGTCCGGCATGACGATGGCGAACTCTTCACCGCCGTAACGGCCGATGAAGTCGCTCTTGCGCAACCGTTGCTTGAGGAACAGCGCCAGGCTCTTGATCACCCGGTCGCCCATGGGATGGCCGTGGCTGTCGTTGACCCGTTTGAAGTGGTCGATGTCGAGCATCGCAAAGCTCAGCGGCTTGTTTTCGCGACGGGCACGGAATGAACAGTCTTCGAGCAGCTGCAGGATATGGGTGTGGTTGTACAAGCCAGTCAGGCTGTCGCGCACCATCCGCGCTTTCAGATTGCGCGCCCGCGCCGCGCGGTTGCGCACGGTGGTGATCAGGTGGCGCGGCTTGATCGGTTTGGTCAGGAAGTCGTCGCCGCCCTCACTCATGGCGTCGAGCTGCTTGTCCAGATCGTCTTCGGCCGACAGATAAATGATCGGCACGCTGACATAGCGGTCGTTATGGCGGATCACCTTGGCCAGTTCCGTACCGGTGCAGGCCGGCATGTACATGTCGAGGATGATCAGGTCCGGCTGGAAATCCGCCAGCTCGGCCATGGCCTGGATCGGTTCGATCAAGGTCCGCGTGACGATCCCGGCGCTGTTGAGCAGGCGTTCGGTGTGCAAGGCCTGTGCGCGGGAGTCGTCGATGATCAGCACTTTATAAGGTTCGTACTGGGCGACGCAGGTCAGCACTTCGATCTTTTCCAGCAGGCTCGAGGCTTCGAGGGTGCCGGTGAGAAACTCCTGGCCGCCGGCGCGCACGGCGGCGAGGCGGGTCGGGGTGTCGGTTTCGTGCAGGCTGAAAAACAACAGCGGCAAGGGCTGCTCCAAGCCTTGCTGGGCTTCGGCCGCCAGTTTCAGGCCGATGCCGGCGCCGCTGAAGTCGACGTCCATGACAATCGCCGCCGGTAAGCGCTCGACCATCGAGGCGCGGAACGCGGCAACACTGCCCAGGGATTGGGCGCTGAGCCCGAAGAACTCAAGTTGCTTGGCCAGCCGTTCGGCCCGGTCGTGATCCTGCAGCATCACGTAGATCGGTTTGCGCAGCGGCGGCAGGAAGGTGTGTTCGAGCTGATCGCCATGGCGCAGGCCGGTGCGGGACAAGCGCTGCATCAGGCGGTTGAGGTCAGTGATCAATCCGCTGCTCAGGCGTCCGCGATTGGCGTCGACGGCCTCCAGCGACTGGCCGATATGACGGGCCAGCAGGGTGTGTTCCGGTTGTTCGAAACGTTCGGCAAAGCGCAGCAGGCGCAGATTGGCCTCGCTCAGCTCCGACAGGTCGGTGATGGACCATTCATTGCGTTGCAGACGTTGCCATATCTCAAGAATCTGACGTGCCTGATGAATTACCCGCTGGGCAAAGTGGTGCTTGAGGCGCTCACGGCTGGGGTCTTCTGGCTCGGTCATATCCTGACTACTAGTTAGGGTGCATGCTGAGATCGACTGGTGGCTCTATGCTAGCATCTCTTTTCAATTGCATGAGTGTCCTGCGTCAATAATCTGCAAAGCGACATCATTCAGTTCCCGACCGACTGGTCGCATAGGCTCAAGGCTGTGCTTCATTTATAGTGATGGCTTCGATTGCAGTCATTGTATGGCTCGCTGTGTCCCGCAGGATTTAATGCGCGGCAAATAAGGCACGATGGCGTAGGGTTGTAGTCGAACCGATGAACTCAAGTGATTGAAAGGATATCGCCATGCTGGACTGGAAGAACCGCACGGGCAGCGCGCCTGAGCGTGCCGCTGAACCGAAATCGGCCACCCGCAGTTATTTTGGTGGCCTGTTGTTCAGCCGGGCGCTGGCCACTCTGATTTGCCTTTACTTGTTGGTGGCTATCGCGCTGGGCTGGTACTGGAGCCAGGAACCCGCGCTGTTCCCGGTTCAGCAGAATGCCCAGATGGCAGCTGAGAAAGAAGGTAAGCAGATGGTGGTCGGGTACACCACGGTGGAAACCCTCAAGACCGTCGCCGGTACCTTGCTGACCAAACCGGGTGGCTATATTTCCAACGACCGTTTCCCGCCGGGCCTGTGGATGGACAATATGCCGAGCTGGGAATATGGCGTGCTGGTCCAGGTCCGCGACCTGAGCCGTGCGCTGCGTAAAGACTTCGCCCGTTCCCAGTCGCAGTCCGCCGAAGACGCCGACCTGGCCAAGGCCGAGCCGCGCTTCAACTTCGACAACAAGAGCTGGGTGTTGCCATCCAGTGAGTCCGAGTATCAGGAAGGCATCAACTCCCTGAGCCGCTATCAGGCACGCCTGTCGGGGCCTGACCAGAAGAGCGCGCTGTTCTACGCCCGCGCCGACAACCTGAACAACTGGCTGGGTGATGTAGGGACCCGTCTGGGCTCGCTGTCGCAACGGCTGTCGGCCAGCGTTGGTCGGGTCAAGCTCAACACTGCGCTGAAAACCGAAATCCCGGCGCTCGGCCAGGTGCCGCAGGTTGACGAAGAAGTCGTTGAAACCCCGTGGATGCAGATCGATAACGTGTTCTACGAAGCCCGTGGTCAGGCCTGGGCATTGTCCCATCTGCTGCGCGCCATCGAAGTCGACTTCGYCGATGTGCTGGCGAAGAAAAACGCTACGGTCAGCGTGCGCCAGATCATCCGTGAGCTGGAGGCTTCGCAAGAGCCGGTCTGGAGCCCGATGATCCTCAACGGCAGCGGCTTCGGTGTGCTGGCCAACCACTCGCTGGTCATGGCCAATTACATCTCCCGGGCCAACGCCGCGGTGATCGACTTGCGTCAACTGCTCAATCAGGGCTGAGTCATGGTAGATAGCGCTAAAGAGGCCGCCCACCGCGCGGCCTCCGATGCCGAACAGATCGCCTGGGTCGACGAGCGGGACAACCTGCTCGGCGCCCTGGTGCGCTCCGACCTGCGTGAGCGTGGGCTGATCGGGCGCGGCACCTACATCATGCTGTTCAATTCTGCCGGTGAGCTGTGCGTTCACCGGCGCACCCTGAGCAAGGCGATTTATCCCGGTTATTGGGACGTGGCGGCCGGCGGCATGGTGCTGGCCACCGAGACCTACGCCGAATCGGCGGCCCGTGAGCTGGAAGAAGAGCTGGGGGTGAGCGGTGTGGAACTGACCGCCCACGATCACTTTTTCTTCGAGGACACCGGCAACCGGCTCTGGTGTTCGGCGTTTTCGGCGGTGTGGGACGGCCCATTGATCCTGCAGCCGGAAGAGGTGCTGGAAGCGCGCTTTATCCCGATCGATCAGGTCCTGCTGGAAATTCAGCAAAAGCCGTACTGCCCGGACTCTTTGGCAGCCCTGAAGCGCTATCTTCGCGCCCAAGGGGATGACGTCGCAAAAGAGCTGTAAATTGGCGCCGATTGGCTCTTAGCAAGTCGGCTTTTTGCCGTTACACTGCGCGACCTTTTCAAGCTGAACCGGCAGTGCCCGGCTCAGTAGCGCTGCCCCTGCCTGAGTGGGGCTTCGCGGTCGATAACCTTGCCCAAGGTTGCGATCAGTCTTTGTCCTCCCAAGAGGATTGCCGGTGGCCAAAAAAGCCACATCCTTCGCCGCCCTTGGTGGCCTGGTATTTTCCACCGACGCAGGTCGTCATTGCCCGGAATGCAGTAAACCGGTGGATGCCTGCATCTGCAAACAAACCGTTATCCCGGCCGGCGACGGCATCGCTCGCGTGCGTCGCGAAAGCAAGGGCCGTGGCGGCAAGACGGTGACGACCATCACCGGCGTGCCGTTGGCCGAAGACGCGCTCAAGGAACTGGCCACCACGTTGAAGAAACGTTGTGGGACCGGTGGGGCGTTGAAAGACGGGATCATCGAAATCCAGGGCGATCATGTCGAGCTACTCTTGGCTGAGCTGATCAAACACGGTTTCAAAGCGAAGAAGTCCGGCGGCTAGCAGCCTCTGTGAAAACCACCCGCGGCTTGATCCAGTCCTGATTTCATTCTGGTCTGGCGTCGTCTCCATGGTTTTCACAGAGCCTGTTCATGACCGGTTTCTAAACTCACTGCGGTCAGCGAGGTCTACCCCCTCGTTGACGAAACGTCATTTTCATTCTTTAGACTGCGCCGGCCTGAACTCAAGGCGACGCTCTATGACTTCTTTATAGGGGACTTCGATGTCCGTAAGACGCACACGCAAAGACGATGGCAGCCAATGGACAGTTGCGGACAGCCGCAGTGTTTACGGGATTCGCCATTGGGGGGCCGGGTATTTCGCGATCAATGACGCCGGTCGCGTCGAAGTTCGTCCGAACGGCCCGACCAGTTCGCCTATCGACCTGTTCGAGCAAGTCGACCAACTGCGCAAAAGCGGTTTGTCCTTGCCGCTGCTGGTGCGTTTCCCAGACATCCTGCAAGACCGCGTGCGTCAGCTGACCGGTGCGTTCGACGCCAACATCGAGCGCCTGGAATACCAGAGCAAGTACACCGCGCTGTACCCGATCAAGGTCAACCAGCAGGAAGCGGTGATCGAGAACATCATCGCCACCCAGAACGTATCGATCGGTCTGGAAGCCGGCTCCAAGCCTGAGCTGCTGGCGGTACTGGCGCTGGCGCCGAAGGGCGGCACCATTGTCTGCAACGGTTACAAGGACCGTGAGTTCATCCGTCTGGCGCTGATGGGCCAGAAGCTGGGCCACAACGTGTTCATCGTGATCGAGAAAGAATCCGAAGTCGGTCTGGTGATCGAAGAAGCGGCGTCGCTCAAGGTCAAGCCTCAGGTCGGCCTGCGTGTGCGTCTGTCGTCCCTGGCGTCGAGCAAGTGGGCAGACACCGGTGGCGAAAAATCCAAGTTCGGCCTGTCGGCGGCGCAACTGCTGTCGGTGGTCGAGCGTTTCCGTGCCGCTGGCCTGGACCAGGGCATTCGCCTGCTGCACTTCCACATGGGTTCGCAGATCGCCAACCTGGCGGACTACCAGCACGGCTTCAAGGAAGCGATTCGTTACTACGGCGAACTGCGCAACCTTGGCCTGCCGGTCGATCACATCGACGTCGGCGGCGGTTTGGGCGTGGACTACGACGGTACACACTCGCGTAACGCCAGTTCGATCAACTACGACATGGACGATTACGCCGGTGTCGTGGTCGGGATGCTCAAGGAATTCTGCGATGCGCAGAGCCTGCCGCACCCGAACATCTTCTCTGAAAGCGGCCGCTCCCTGACCGCCCACCACGCGATGCTGGTGGTGCAGGTGACCGACGTCGAGAAACACAACGACGACGTGCCGAAGATCGACAACAAGGAAGAACTGCCGGAAACCGTGCAGTGGCTGGTTGACCTGCTCGGCCCGACCGACATCGAAATGGTCACCGAGACCTACTGGCGCGCCACGCACTACATGAGTGACGTGGCCACCCAATACGCCGATGGCAAGCTGACCCTGGCGCAAAAAGCCCTGGCCGAGCAATGCTACTTCGCCGTTTGCCGCCGCCTGCACAACTCGTTGAAGGCCCGTCAGCGTTCCCACCGTCAGGTGCTCGACGAACTCAACGACAAGCTGGCCGACAAGTACATCTGCAACTTCTCGGTATTCCAGAGCCTGCCGGACACCTGGGCCATCGGCCAGGTCCTGCCGATCCTGCCGCTGCACCGTCTCGACGAAGAGCCGCTGCGCCGTGCAGTGCTGCAAGACTTGACCTGCGACTCCGACGGCAAGATCAAGCAGTACGTCGACGAGCAGAGCATCGAGACCAGCCTGCCGGTGCACGGTCTGAACGAGGGTGAAGACTACCTGCTGGGGATCTTCCTGGTCGGTGCCTACCAGGAAATTCTTGGCGACATGCACAACCTGTTCGGTGACACCGACTCGGTGAACATCTATCAGAATGCTGACGGCAGCGTGTACCACGCAGGTATCGAAACCCACGACACCATCGAAGACATGCTGCGTTACGTGCACTACGTGCACT